>NZ_JBFAAE010000007.1:0-246736 GCF_040639575.1 Streptosporangium sp. NPDC023825
GGGCCTTTGCTGTGTTTGTTCGTGGTCGCCCCCCGCCCCCCAAGCCGCCCCCCGCCCGCGCAGGGGGCCGGCCGGGCCCTGGGCCCGGGACGTGGGTCGCCGGCGGTCCCGAGGTGTGAGTCGCCGGCGGCCCGGTCAGTCCGAGCGGACCTCGGTCACAGGTTGCCCCGCAGGTCCTGCTCGCGCTCGATCGCCTCGAAGAGCGCCTTGAAGTTGCCCTTGCCGAAGCCGAGCGAGCCGTGCCGCTCGATCAGCTCGAAGAACACCGTCGGGCGGTCCTGCACCGGCTTGGTGAAGATCTGCAGCAGGTAGCCGTCCTCGTCCCTGTCGACCAGGATCCCGCGCTTCTTCAGCTCCTCGATCGGCGCGCGGACCTCGCCGATGCGGGCGCGCAGCTCGGGGTCGTCGTAGTAGGAGGCGGGGGTGTTCAGGAAGCTCACACCGGCCGCGCGCATGTGGTCGACGGTGGTGAGGATGTCGTTGGTGGCCAGCGCGATGTGCTGCACGCCGGGGCCGCCGTAGAACTCCAGGTACTCGTCGATCTGCGACTTCTTCTTGGAGATCGCCGGCTCGTTGAGCGGGAACTTCACCTTGCGGGTGCCGTCCGCGACCACCTTGGACATCAGCGCCGAGTACTCGGTGGCGATGTCGTCGCCGATGAACTCCGCCATGTTGGTGAAGCCCATGACCCGCTTGTAGAACTCCACCCACTCGTCCATCTTGCCGAGTTCCACGTTGCCGACGCAGTGGTCGACGGCCTGGAACAGGCGGCCGTTGCGCACGTCGGGGGCCGCCACCAGAGGCTCCGCCGCGACGTAGCCGGGCAGGTACGGGCCGCTGTAGTTGGACCTGTCGACCAGGGTGTGCCGGGTCTCGCCGTAGGTCGCGATCGCCGCCGACACCACCTTGCCGTGGTCGTCCTCCGTCACATACGGCTCCACGAGACCCCGCGCGCCCTGGGCGAGCGCGTGGGCGTAGGCCGCCTCCACGTCGGGGACCTCGATGGCGAGGTCGATCACGCCGTCACCGTGCTCGGCGACATGGCGGGCCACGCCGGTGCCGGGACGCACCGCCCCCCGGAACTCGAACCTGGCCGAGCCCGAGGTGAGGACGTACGCCACCTCGTCGCGGCTGCCGTTCTCCGGCCCCCGGTAGGCCACGAGCCGCATGCCGAAAGCGCTGGAGTAGTAGTGGGCGGCCTGCTTGGCGTTGCCCACAGCGAAGACCACGCAGTCCATACCGTTCACAGGAAAGATGTCGCTCATGCGAATACTGTCTGTTTTTATGGGCTGTTTGTGCAACACTGTCTTCAACTACTGCGCAAACTGCACACCTACTCGCCGGTCACCGCGGAGTATCTGTACATCATGACGATCGACCAGCTCGACGCCCGGCTCATCGCCCTGCTGGCGGCGGAGCCCCGGCTCGGGGTGCTGGAGTGCTCGCGGCGGCTCGGCGTGGCCCGGGGGACCGTGCAGGCGCGCCTCGACCGGCTGGTCGCCCGCGGGGTGGTCACCGGGTTCGGCCCGGACATCGCCCCCGCGGCGCTCGGCTACGACGTGACCGCGTTCGTGACCCTGCAGATCCGCCAGGTGAGCGGGCACGATCCGGTCGCCGACCAGCTCGCCGCCATTCCCGAGGTGCTGGAGGTGCACACGATCACCGGCGGCGACGACATGCACTGCCGGGTGGTGGCGCGCAGCAATGCCGACCTGCAGCGGGTAATTGACCTGATCGTTGATGTCCGGGGCGTGGTCAGGACCTCCTCGGTGATCGCCTTGGACACCCCTGTGCCATACCGTGTTCTGCCTTTGGTGGCCGATGTCCCGCGCAAGGGGAAGGGCTAGCCGTACCATGCCAAGCAGGGGCCAGACACCGTTATCCATCGTTTACCCTTAACGGTCCGCAACCGTCGGGGGTCAGCGGCGGGTCCTATCGGGGGGTCACGCGTGTTAAAAGGCGGGACGGGCAGTCCCAGGAGGAAGCTCCTGAGGATCACACTCGTCGTCTTCGGCGTCGGGCTGATCTCGGCGATCGGCCTGCTCGGAGTGGTGTGGGCGATCACCCCCATTCCCGACAGCACGCAGCCGAGGGCCACCGCGCAGGGGTCGGTGATCTACTACCGCGACGGCAAGACCGTGCTGGCCAGACAGGGCGTCAACCGCAAGAGCGTGGCCCTCGACAAGGTGCCGCAGAGCCTGCGGAACGCGGTCATCGCCGCGGAGAACCGCTCCTTCTACGAGGACCAGGGCGTCTCCCTCTCGGGCACCTTCCGCGCGATGTGGTCCACGGTCAGCGGCCAGCAGCTCCAGGGCGGCTCCACGATCACCCAGCAGATGGTCCGCAACTACTACAGCGGCCTCAGCCAGGAACGTTCCATAATCAGGAAGCTCAAGGAGGTCATGATCTCCTTGAAGGTGGACCAGTCGAAGTCGAAGGACTGGGTGCTGGAGCAGTATCTCAACACGATCTACTTCGGCCGGGGCGCCGACGGGGTCCAGGCGGCGGCCGGAGCCTACTTCGGCAAGGACGTCGGCAAGCTCACCCTCGCCCAGGGCGCCTACCTGGCCGCGGTGATCCAGCAGCCCTCCAGGTTCGCCGACCCGCAGGGCCCCGACCTCCACGCGGCCAGGGAGCGCTGGAGGTCGGTGATCGACGGAATGGTGACCACCGGGGCCATCACCTCCCAGGAGGCCGCCGAGGTGACCTTCCCCACCCTCCGCAAGCCCAGGGCGATCTTCGCGCCCAAGGGGCAGGAGGGCTACATGCTCGACCAGGTGACGGCCGAGCTCAAGAGCAGGGGCTACACCGACGAGGTCATCAACCAGGGCGGGTTGAAGATCGTCTCGACCTTCGACAAGAACCTGATGGCCGCCGCCGAGCGCGCCGTCACCTCGGTCCTGCCGGACGGCACCCCGAAGAAGGTCCGCACCGGGCTGGCCGCCGTCGACCCCGCCACCGGTGAGGTCGTGGCCTTCTACGGCGGGCGCAGCTACGCCGCCAACAAGTTCGACAACTCCTTCTCGGCCAAGGTGCAGGCCGGATCGACGTTCAAGGCCTACACGCTGGCCGCGGCCCTGGACAACGGCTTCGGCCTCGAGACCAGGGTCAACGGCAACTCGCCGCTCCGGATCGCCTCCGCCGACATCCCCAACTCCGGCGGCTACTCCTACGGCGAGGTCAACCTCGTGAAGGCGACCCAGAGCTCGGTGAACACCGCGTTCGTCGACCTCGCCCAGAAGGTCGGCCTGAACAAGGTCGTCAAGGTCGCCGAGCAGGCCGGAATCCCCGCCGAGCAGCTCGCCCCGCACCGGGGCGCCGCCACGCTCCCGCTCGGTGTGGCGTCGGTGAGCGCCGTCCAGAACGCCTCCGGCTTCGCCTCCTTCGCCGCCGAGGGCGTCCACCGCGAGGCTCATGTGATCCGCTCGGTCACCGACGCCGAGGGCAAGGTCGTCAAGAGCTCCACCAAGGGCAAGCGCGCCTTCGGCGAGCAGGCCGCCATCGACGCCACCTACGCGCTGACCCAGGTCGTCGAGGCGGGAACCGGCTCCGGAGCCCGCCTCTACGACCGTCCCGTGGCGGGCAAGACGGGCACCACCGACGAGTCGGCGGCCGTCTGGTTCGCCGGGTTCACCCCGCAGCTGGCCGTGGCGGTCGACATGTTCCGCGACGACAACAAGCCGGTGACGGTGAACGGCAGCGCCCTGTACGGCGGTTCCTACCCCGCGCAGATCTGGCGGGCCTTCATGACCGAGGCGATGGAGGGCAAGCCGGTCAAGGAGTTCAAGGAGCCGTCCAACTACGGCTACTCCGGCTCGTACGGCGGCTACGGCCCCGACGACGAGTACGGCGACGAGCAGGGCGACGGCCAGGACAGGAGCACGCCCGGCCCCGACGAGACGGGTACTCCCGGCCCCGGCCAGAGCGCCACCCCCGACCAGGAGACCCCGGGACCCGACCAGACCACGGCCCCCGAGGACACCGGCGAGGGACCGGGCGGTCCCGGCGACGGCCCCGGACCCGGCAGGGGTGACGACCCGGACGGGCGCGGCGGCGAGGGCGGCGACGGGGGCGGTGACGACTTCGGCCTCGACGATCTGGGCCACCGGCTCGGCGACCCCATCCAGGGCGACTGACGGGATCCGGGGCGACCGGCGAGGGGCCGGGCGCGGTCACGCGGACGGCGCCCGGCCCGGCGACCCCGTTCAGGACGACGGCCCCCGGCCGCTCCGGCGGTCCCCGCCCCGGTCCCGGCGGCCCCCGCCCGGTCCGTCACGCCCGGTCCGTCACGCCGGGCTCGTCACGCCCCGCCCGCCAGCTCGGCTCGCAGGGCCGCCGGGGTGGTGACGGGCATCCTGCAGGTGAAGCCGCGGCACACGTAGGCCGCGGGCTCGCCGCCCACCAGGCCCCTGCCGGCCAGGAGCGGGACCTCCCCGGCACCGGCGTCGACATCGGAACCGGCACCGGCGGGATCGGGCTCGCCGAGCGCCAGGACCAGACCGGGCAGGGGTGACAGCAGGGCCGCCCTGTGCAGGGCCGCCGTCGCCGGGTCGCCCGCCGGGCCCACGATCGCGACCTCGATCGGGCCGGACAGCGCCGCCTGGGCCGCGGCCAGCCCCCACCCGGCGAACCGCGCGTGCTTGTCGGCCAGCACGGTGACCGTGCCCAGGGCCGCCTCGGCCGCCTCCCGGTGCCGGGCCGAGCCGGTCAGCGCGGCGTACGAGAGCAGCGCGCCCGCGGCGGCGAACTGGCCGGACGGGGTGGCGTTGTCGGTCGCGTCCCGGGGGCGCTGGAAGAGCCGCTCGGCGTCGTCGGCGGTGTCGTAGAACCCGCCGGAGCCGTCGGAGAACCGCGCCAGGACGGCGTCGAGCAGCGCTTCGGCCCGCCGGAACCAGCGGACCTCCCCGGTCACCCCGTACAGGGCGAGCAGTCCCTCGGCGAGGTCGCCGTAGTCCTCCAGGACCCCGGCGTTGGTCCCCGCCCTGCCGTCGCGGGAGGTGCGCAGCAGCCGGTCGCCGTCCAGGTGGAGCTCGTCGACCAGCACGGCCGCCGCGCGGGCCGCCTCGACGAGGTCCGGCCGCTCGAACAGGGCACCGGTCTCGGCGAGGGCGGCGACGGCCAGGCCGTTCCAGGCGGCCACCACCTTGTCGTCCCGCCCCGGCCGCACCCGGCGGGCCCGCGCGGCCAGCAGCGCGGCGCGGACCCGGGCGAACCGCTCGGCGTCGCCGGGGTCGGGGTCGGCGAGGAGCTGCAGCACCGAGGTGCCGTGCTCGAACGTCCCGGTCACCTCGAACAGCTCGATCGCCCAGAGCCCGTCCTCCTCCCCGAGGACCTCGCGGAGCTCCTCGGGGGTCCAGGCGTAGAACTTGCCCTCCACGCCCTCGCTGTCGGCGTCCAGGGCGGAGGCGAAGCCTCCCTCGGGGGTGCGCATCTCGGCCAGCAGCCAGTCGGCCGTCTCCAGCGCCACCCTTTTGCCCAGGGCGGAGCCGGTGGAGCGCCACCAGTGCGTGTAGACCCGCAGGAGCAGGGCGTTGTCGTAGAGCATCTTCTCGAAGTGCGGGACCACCCAGTCGGCGTCCACGCTGTAGCGGGCGAACCCCCCGCCGAGCTGGTCGTAGATGCCGCCCCGCGCCATGGCCTCCAGCGTCCGCCCGGCCATGGACGTCGCCGCGTCGGCGGTCGCCCGCCGCTCCTCGTCCCGCGCGGTCCCGGTGGCCGCCGCGCCGTAGCGCAGCAGGAACTCCAGGGCCATCGACGGCGGGAACTTGGGCGCTCCGCCGAAGCCGCCGCGGACCGGGTCGAAGGACTCGGCCAGGCTGTGCACGGCCCGGGTGAGCGTGTCGGGCGTGGGCAGCGGCCCGGACGGCAGCGCCGACCGTTCGTTCAGCGCCTCCACGATCTTCGAGCCCTGCTCCAGCACGGCCTCCCGCTCGTCGGTCCAGGCGCCCGACACCCCGGCCAGCAGCCGCTGGAACTGCTGCCTGGGGAAGTAGGTGCCGGTGTAGAAGGGGTGGCCCTCCGGGGTGGCGAAGACCGTCATCGGCCACCCGCCCTGACCGGTCATGGCCTGGGTGGCCGCCATGTACACCGCGTCGACGTCCGGCCGCTCCTCGCGATCGACCTTCACGTTGACGAAGCGCTCGTTCATCAGCGCGGCCGTGGCCCGGTCCTCGAAGGACTCGTGGGCCATCACGTGGCACCAGTGGCACGCCGAGTAGCCGACGCTGATCAGCAGCGGCACGTTCCGCCGGACGGCCTCGGCGAACGCCTCCTCGCCCCATTCGAACCAGTCGACGGGGTTGTCCGCGTGCTGCAGCAGATAGGGGCTAGTCGCGTCCTTCAAGCGGTTCATGACGACCTTTCTGCGTACACGGTGCGTGCGTCCTCCTCGCGAGGTGCGCGGAGATCGCGCGTCGCG
Source organism: Streptosporangium sp. NPDC023825 (assembly GCF_040639575.1). Classification (NCBI taxonomy): domain Bacteria; kingdom Bacillati; phylum Actinomycetota; class Actinomycetes; order Streptosporangiales; family Streptosporangiaceae; genus Streptosporangium; species Streptosporangium sp. NPDC023825. Next base: position 6,419 of record NZ_JBFAAE010000007.1, read on the forward strand.
GTTGTACCCACACGATCCATCTCACACTAAACCGGGAGAGGGACGAGGCCGCGAGCATGGGCGGGCGGCCGAAATTTTAGGCCGCGGATGGCGTGCGCGGGTGCGTCGCTCCCGTACGCCCGCCGGTGGTTCTGGTGGGGTTTGCCGGGGGACCCCCGCGGTGCCCTTCTCCTCGGCGGGCGGCACGCGGCTCCGGACCGGCCTGACCCGTACGTGAGGCGGACAGGACTAACCGGGCGCGAGCCGGGAACGAGGGGGCCGTGATGACGAACAGGTCTGCCGGGAAGATCGGCGCCGGGCGGATCGCCGGGCCGGGAACGATCCTGGGCATCGGGCTGGGAGGGTTCGTCGACGGCATCCTGCTGCACCAGATCCTGCAGTGGCACCACATGCTGACCAGCACGGACACCGACAACATCGGGGTGAGGTACTACCCCGCGGACACCGTTCCCGGGCTGCGGATGAACACGCTGTGGGACGGGCTGTTCCACGCGTTCACCTGGCTGGCGGTGCTGATCGGCCTCGGCCTGCTGTACTCGCGGGTCCTGCACTCCCGCGGCCGGGTGTGGAGATCGCGGGAACTGTGGGGCTGGATCCTCGTCGGGTGGGGGGCGTTCAACCTGGTGGAGGGCATCATCGATCACCACCTGCTGGGCATCCACCACGTGCGGACCGGCCCGTACCAGACCTGGTGGGATCTGGGATTCCTGCTCCTGGGCGCGGCGCTGGTGGCCGGAGGGTGGCTGCTGCAGCGCGGCGGCGGCCCGGTCGAGCTGTGCGACGAGGGCGGGCGCGCTCCCGCCGCGCCGACGTCGTGATCGCCCTGGCGCCCGGGGTCCACGGGGTCCACGAGCACGGCGGCGGCCTGGTGGCGGCGCTGCCGCCGGCGGTCCTGGCCGTGGTGGCGGGCGGATACGTGCTGCTGGCGGCGCGGCGCGGCCGCGAGCCCAGGGGCTGGAGCCGGTGGCGGACGGCGGGTTTCGTCGCGGGCGTCGCGCTGGTCGCCGCCGCCGTGACCGGGCCCGTCGCCGCGCTCGCCGAGACGGACTTCCGCGGGCACATGCTGCAGCACCTGCTGATCGGCATGCTGGCGCCGCTGGGCCTGGTGCTCGGCGCCCCGGTGACGTTGCTGCTGCGCTCGCTGCCGCCGGTCCACGGACGGCGCCTCGTCGCCGTGCTGCGCTGCCGGGCGACGCACCTGGTGGCCGACCCGTGGATCGCGCTGCTGCTCAGCGTGGGCGCCATGGTGGCGTTGTACTGCACCCCGCTGTATCGGACGGTCTCCACCGGCGCGCTGCCGCACCACCTGGTGCACGTGCACTTCCTGCTGTCCGGCTGCCTGTTCGCCTGGGTGATCGCCGGTCCCGACCCGGCGCCGCGGCGCCCGCCGGTCCCCCTGCGGCTGGTCGTGCTGGGGGTGGCGATCGCCGTGCACGCCACGCTGTCACAGCTGATGTACGCCGGGCTCGTCGTCGACGTGCCGGTGCCGGCCGCGCAGCTGCGCGGAGCCGCGGAGATCATGTACTACGGCGGCGACATCGCCGAGCTGCTGCTGGCCTTCGCGCTGGTGAGCACCTGGCGTCCCGTCCGGGCCCCCGCCCCGCGCCGGACGCACGCTCCGGCCGCCGCGTCCGGCGTCTCCTGACCCCTGCCGTGGCTGCCCGGACGGACGCGGTGCCCCGGGTGCGCGAGAGTGACACCGGGCGGGAAGGTGTGTTCACCGCGCTTCCGGCGTAGGCTCACTGGGCGTGGATCTCGACTTCGTGTGTGTGCACGCCGGAAGGGCGGCTTCCGAGCTGACCCGGCGTGATGTTGCCCGTGCGCTGCTCGCCGTGCCGTCCGGCGTGGCACTGGTGGCGCTGCCCGATCTGAGGCGGGCGCTGCTGGCAGCGGGCAATCCGCTGTCGGTGCCCTTCTGGGACTCCGCGAAGGCGACGCTCAGCGCGATCGAGTCCGGCGGCGCGACCGTGGGAGACGTGCAGCGCTGGATGGAGTCCACCGGCACCGAGCCGCTCCTGCTCACCCCGAGCTTCTTCGTCTGGCCCGAGGAGGACGAGCGAGGACCGGTCGGCGAGGAGATGTTCCACAGGCTGGTCGCCTACCTGGAGGAGCGGGTCGCCGCAGGGGAGGTCGATCCGGACGCGCTCGCCCGCGGCGACGAGCAGGCCAGGGAGGCCTACGCGGATCTCCAGGAGCGCTGGCTCACCGGCCCGCTGCCCGACGGGCGGATCCCCGGAACCGCGGTCTCCGACGAGCAGGACGAGGAGCTGTTCGCCGCCTGGGACGAGGAGGAGGCGTTCGCGCTGGCCGAGCTGCGGCGCATCCTGGCCGAGCTGCCCGACCCCGAGCGGCCCGTCAGGGAGCTGCGGGCCGCGGCCACCCGGCTGCGTGAGGTGCTGGGCAGGCCCGGCTATCCCGGCAACGTGCTGCGGGCCTGCGCCGGGTACGAGGGGGAGCCGCTGCCGGCCGACGACGAGGAGCTCTGGCTGACCGTCACGGCGGGCATCGCGGGGCCGATCTCCGACCTGCCCGACGAGGAGGACCGGCTGGAGGTGTTCTCCGACCTGGACGGGGAGCTCAGCCACGAGGACTCGGTGCTGGCCGCCCTGTGCGCGATCCATCACGCCGACTGGCTGGCCGTGGTCGCCGCCCTGGCCAGACGCGGCCCCGGGGTGCTGGCGTCGCCCGAGCGGATCGCCAGGCTCATCGCCGAGTCGGAGGACATCGACGTCGATCTGGACGAGCCGGAGGACCTGGAGGCGGCCGAGACGCTCTTCAGCTCGGTCACCCCGCTCTGGGCGTGCCTGGGGATCGTCGACAGGACCGAGGTGCTCACCTCGCTGGGCCGCTGGGGGCTGCCCAGGGCGCTGGAGCGCGCCTGGTCCTCGACGGACACCCTCGGTGACTGACGGGCGTTCCCGTACGGCCCGAAGGGGCCGGGAGGAGGCTGTGGCACCCGAAGGGGCAGGGAGGAGGCTGCGGCAAGAGGCCGGGAAGAGGCCGGTGAGCCGTCACGGTCCGCGGTCGCGCCCTGTGACGACGGTCCGTATCACGACGGTCCGTGTGACGACGGTCAGTGACGGCGACCCTTGACGACGGTTCGTGAGGGCACCGTCCGCCGATCGGCGGACGGTCCGGCTCTCGCGCGGCTCCCGGACGGGAGCCGTAAGGTCAGGCCTCCTCGTCGAGGAGGTCGAGGTAGCCCTCGGGCACCAGATCCTTGTACTCGGGGTGGCGCCGGATGTAGCGGGCGATGAACGGGCAGAGCGGCACGACCGACCGGCCGGACGAGCGGCTCGCGTCGAGAGCCGCGGAGGCCAGCCGGCCGCCCAGGCCCTTGCCCTCGTGCTCGGGGAGGATCTCGGTGTGGGTGAAAATGATCTTTCCGGCGCGCAGGCGGTACGCGGCGAACCCGGCGACCCCGCCGTCCAGCAGGATCTCGAAGCGGGAGGCCCCGGGGTTGTCGGAGACCTCGATGTCGTCGGCCATGGTCGTCCTTGCTCGCTGTCGGGGTTTCGGCTCGGCGGATCCCGCCCCTCGCGCGTGTCGCGCGGTGGCCGGTCGGAGCCGTTGATCCGGCGGGGCCGGGGGCTGAGCCGTGGATTCGGCGGGGCCGGGGCTAGGGAGCGGTCGGCGTGGTGGTGGTGCCGGCGTCCTTCCGCTCCCTCAGCTCGGCCTCTGAGGGGACCTCGATCCTGGAGATCTGCTTCCTCATCGACTTGACCAGCACGTACAGGGCGAGCCCCAGGCCGGCCACGACGAGGAAGCCCAGGAGACCCGGGCTGACGTCACCTTTGGTGACGGTGTCGAATGCAATCACATGTCAAGTTTGCCACCGTCACCCCATGGTCGCGTCAGTGGCAGGCGTGCGAGACCGAGTCGGCCGGGACATCCGTGTGGACACCGGTGAACAGGTCGTCCTCGGGAAGCTCGACGTCCACGAGCGACCGGGCCAGGTGGTAGTCCTCGGTCGGCCAGACCTCGCGCTGCAGGTCGCGCGGACAGACGAACCAGAAGCCGTCCGGGTCGACCTGGGTGGCGTGCGCGAGCAGTGCCTCGTCGCGGAGCTCGAAGTAGTCGCCGCAGGGGACGCGGGTGGTCACCGGCCACTTCTGCGGGCGGTCCTCCCAGCGGGAGATCCACTCGGCGTACGGGGAGCCGATGCCGCGGTCGTTCATCGCCTCGTGCAGCGCCTCGAACCGGTCCTTGGTGAAACCCATGTGGTAGTAGAGCTTCAGGGGCTGCCAGGGCTCGCCGGCGTCCGGATAGCGGTCGGGGTCGCCGGCCGCCTCGAAGGCCTCGACCGAGACGCGGTTGGTCATGATGTGGTCGGGGTGCGGGTAGCCGCCGTCGTCGTCGTAGGTCAGGATCACGTGCGGCCTGAACTCGCGGACGGCCGCCACCAGCGGCTCCGAGGCGACCTCCAGCGGCTGCAGCGCGAAGCAGCCCTCGGGCAGCGGCTCGCTCTCGTCCTCCGGCAGGCCGGAGTCGACGAATCCCATGAAGCGCTGCTGCACACCGAGGATCTCCCGGGCGCGCTCCATCTCCAGGCGCCGGACCTCGCCGATGTTCTCGAGAATCTCCGGGCGCTCCATCTTGGGGTTCAGGATCGACCCGCGTTCGCCTCCGGTGAGCGTACAGACCAGCACGTCCACGCCCTCGGCCACGTAGCGCGCCATGGTGGCGGCGCCCTTGCTCGACTCGTCGTCGGGATGCGCGTGAACGGCCATCAGCCTGAGCGGTGCACTCACGGGCTCGGTGTCTCCTTATGTCGGTCGCGCGTCGGATCGTCGCCGGTCGCCTCGCGGACGGCCCGCCTGGCCGTGTCTTCCGCTCCGCTCGACGTGGTGCCCCGCGCGCCCTCGGCTTACGTCACTCTAGGGAGAGGTTAGTTTCTCTTGGGCGGTCGCGAGGGCGAGGCCCCCGCAGGGGACAATTGTCTCGGATAACACCGAGGTAGTGCAGGGAGATTCCGTCATGGCCACCAGCGAGGCCGAGAAGGGCCGTCAGGACGGTCCTGTCCTCGGCACCCCGGGCGACTTTCCCGACCGCCCGGAGCGCAGGGGGCGCTTCGTCGTGCACGTCGTGATCGCGATCCTCTGTGCCGTGTGCGCGGGGGGATGGGGCTACGTGATGTGGGCTGCGAAGGGCAACACGGAGGTCATCGACCAGGTCATCGCGTTCGACACCAGTCGCGGCGATTCTGCGCAGATCACCTTTGAAGCGGTCAAACCATCCGATCGCGCGGCGCTCTGCCGCCTGCGGGCCACCGACGTCCGCCACGTCGAGGTCGGCAGCAAGGAGGTCAATATTCCGGCTGGTGAGGGGTATGTTCGGCTTACCGAACGGCTAGAGACCAGTGCTCCCGCAACTTCCGTCCACGTCCAGTACTGCTATCTCGTATAGTGAGACATTTGGGGAGGCGGTAGAGGGGTTAACTTGTTAGCCTTTCGAAATTCGACCGACCGCAACCCCCCAAGCATCAAGCACGAAGCCCCCGAGGAAGCAAGGAGAACCCGTGGCCGACTCCCACAGCGAGAGCGTCACCTGGCTCACTCAGGAGGCGTACGACCGCCTGAAGGCTGAGTTCGAGCACCTCTCGGGGCCCGGGCGCGTCGACATCGCCAAGAAGATCGAGGCGGCACGCGAGGAAGGCGACCTGAAGGAGAACGGCGGCTACCACGCCGCCAAGGACGAGCAGGGCAAGATGGAGGCCCGCATCTTCCACCTCCGCCAGATCCTGGACAGTGCCAAGGTCGGCGAGGCGCCCCGCACCGAAGGTGTGGTCGGTCCTGGAATGACGGTCACCGTCCGTTTCGAGGGCGACGACGAGGAGGTCGCCTTCCTGCTGGCCTCCCGCGAGGAGAGCGGCGCCCCGATCGACGTCTACTCGCCCAAGTCGCCGCTCGGTGCGGCGATCAACGGCAAGAAGATCGGCGAGAAGGCGACCTACACGATGCCGAACGGCCGCTCCAACACGGTCGAGATCCTTGAGGCCGTGCCGTACATCGGCAACTGACCTCCCCATACTCCGATCGATTCGCTGATCCGCCGGGACGGGCGTCCCGGCGGATCGCCGTGTGTCAGAGGAGCCGGCGGGGTTTCGCACGTCGCGCGGCCACATTGCAGATAGGGCGCTTTTCGATGAGTTTGCGTGCATTGGAGGGCGCTCTACGGCACCCTCGTAGGGCTGGAGTCCGCGGGGAAGGGGAGATGTCGTGTTCGATCGGCGGCCACGTGTCTCCGACCTGATCCGGGAGGCCCGGCAGGATCTCGCCTACCGCCCCCGCCTCCGCCACAGCCACCGCACCGCCCGCCTGACGAGGCGGGTCGTCCCCGTCCTGGCCGTCCTGCTCGTCGGCGTGCTGGCCACCGGCCTGATGGTCTTCGCCCAGATGCCGGAGGCCGAGCCGGAGACGATCACGATGCGCAGGTCCGTCGCCACCCTGCCGACCCAGGTGGCGAAGCCCGCCCAGGGCGGGCCGGCGACACCGGAACCGGTGGCACCGCTCGCCTCGATGCGGCAGCCGCACCTGTTCGTCGTCGCGCACCGGCCGCTCAGCGCGACCGTGGTCGCCAGGATCGCCCAGCTCTCCGGGGTACGGGCGGTGGAGCGGGCCGACGCCGCGGAGGTGGTCCTGGACGGCAAGCCGGTGCAGACGCTCGGGGTGAACCCCTCGACGTTCCGCGCGTACACCCCCAAGCCGACCGCGCGTTCCGACAGGCTCTGGCGGAACGTCTCGGCGGGGGAGGTCGCCGTCTCCTTCGTCCTGGGCAACGACGGGGGCATGCCGCTGGGCAAGACCTTCACCACCGCCGGGCGCAACCTGCGCGTGGGCGCCTACGCCACGATGGGCATGGGCGCCATCGACGCCGTGGTCTCCCGGCCGACCGCCCGCGCGCTGGGCATCCCGGAGAACAACGCGCTCGTGGTGAGCGCGCCGAAGGCCGACTCCGCGAAGCTGCGTCTCACCCTCCTGCGCAACCTCCCCAGGGGGTCGCAGGTCGCGGTGATCAACCCGGTGCTGAAGGCCCCCGGCAAGACCGCCGCGGAGACCGTCGGCAAGGCCGTGACCTGGTCCGCGAGCTCCTTCATGACCGCCCCTCAGATCACGACCGCGCTCACTGCCGCGATCGGCAAGCTCGGCCGCCCGTACGTGTGGGGCGCCGAGGGCCCTGACACCTTCGACTGCTCGGGCCTGGTCCAGTGGGCGTACGAGCAGGCGGGGATCAAGGTGCCCCGGGTGACGCACCAGCAGTTCGTCTCCGGTCCCCAGATCCCGCTCTCCCAGGCCCAGCCCGGTGACCTGCTGTTCTGGCGGCACGACCCCACCAACCCCGGGTACGTCTCGCACGTGGCCATCTACTGGGGAGACGGCAAGATGCTGCACGCCCCCAGGACCGGCGACGTGGTCAAGCTCGTCCCCGTCACCACCCGCAACTTCGCCGGGGCCGTACGGATCAGCCCGCAGGTCGCCGCCCGGGTCCGCTAGCCCGCTCCCTCCGTTCCCACACGTCCCAGGCGTCTCACGCGTCCCTGCGGGGTTACGCCCGCGTGCGGCGCGGCGCGATGCTGGCCTCGTCCGATGAAGCGTTGTAATCTAAATTACATGGAAAAAGATGAAGCGGTGGCGAAGCTGCGCGGCTGGTTCGCGGGGAGGCTGCCCGAGGAGTGGTTCGAGGGCGGGGTCGAGATCGTGCTGGACCGCGAGGAGATCGCGGTGGTCGGCAGGCTCCGGGCTCCCGCGCTCGATGACGACGTCTCGGAGGTGGAGCACTCCGCCGCCATGGAGGGCGGCATCCTGCGTTTCCGCGAGGAGACCAGGGAGCGGCGCGTCGAGATCGCGATCGAGGCCGAGCAGCGCTTCCGCAGAAAGGTCTCCTGGGGGGTCGCCGTCGGCGACAGGACAGTGATGTTCACCACACTCTCGGTGCCTGTCATGACCCGGCTCAAGCAGTCGGAGCGCCAGGTGCTCGACACCCTCGTCGCGGCCGGGGTGGCCCGCAGCCGCAGTGACGCGCTCGCCTGGTGCGTGCGCCTGGTGGGCAACCACACCGACACCTGGCTGGCGGATCTGAGGGACGCGCTCCAGCACGTCGATCGCGTCCGGGCGGCGGGCCCGGACGTGAATTCCTGAGCCTGGGCAGCGGAAATGACCAATGAATTGGTCTGAACCTGTCCGCCGATTGGTTTAGACCTTTCTCATTGGCCTATACCACTGCCGGGGGCGGCTTTTTTGGATTCACTTCTTTTGGGTAGGGGTTTCAAAACCTTGCGTCTCCTGCCAGGCCATACGCCGTAGGAGGCGCCGGGCCTGGAGCGTCGTGACGCGTGACCGTGCGAATTCACTGGTCTATGCCAATTGGATTGAGTGCGGCTCGTTCGTCAATGATGTTTTGGCCCGGAGAAGTGTAAAGGAGCCCCAGTAGTGTCCGTTACCGTAGATGTCACCACCGTCAGCCCGACCAGCCATGAAGAGCTCGCCGGGTGGGTCAAGGAGATCGCCGGACTGACCCAGCCGGACCGGATCGAATGGTGCGACGGCTCCGAGGCCGAATGGACCCGCCTGACGAACCTGCTGGTCGAGCAGGGCACGTTCACGCGTCTGGCCAAGCGGCAGAACAGCTTCCACGCCACCTCCGATCCCGGTGACGTCGCCAGGGTCGAGGACCGGACCTACATCTGCTCCGAGCGTGAGGAGGACGCGGGGCCGACCAACAACTGGATCGCCCCCGCCGAGATGCGCCGTACCTTCGGCGAGATCTTCAAGGGCAGCATGCGCGGCCGGACGATGTACGTGGTGCCGTTCTGCATGGGGCCCCTGGGCGGTGAGATCTCCCAGCTCGGCGTGGAGATCACCGACTCGCCGTACGTGGTCGTGTCCATGCGCGTCATGACCCGCATGGGCGACGACGCCCTGCGGCTCATCGAGGAGCGCGGCGGCTACGTCAAGGCCGTCCACTCGGTCGGCGCCCCGCTGGAGCCCGGCCAGGAGGACGTGCCGTGGCCGTGCAACCCCACCAAGTACATCAGCCACTTCCCCGAGACCCGCGAGATCTGGTCCTACGGCTCCGGGTACGGCGGCAACGCCCTGCTCGGCAAGAAGTGCTACGCCCTGCGCATCGCCAGCACGATGGCCCGCGACGAGGGCTGGCTGGCCGAGCACATGCTCATCCTCAAGATCACCCCGCCCTCCGGGGAGACGCGTTACGTCGCGGCGGCCTTCCCGAGCGCCTGCGGTAAGACGAACCTCGCCATGCTCCAGCCGACCCTTCCCGGATGGAAGGTCGAGACGATCGGCGACGACATCGCCTGGATGCGCTTCGGCGACGACGGGCGGCTGCGCGCCATCAACCCCGAGGCGGGTTTCTTCGGCGTCGCCCCCGGAACCGGCGAGTCCACCAACGCCAACGCGATCAGGACGCTCTGGGGCAACAGCATCTTCACCAACGTCGCACTCACCGACGACGGTGACGTGTGGTGGGAGGGGCTCACCGACCGGCCCCCGGCGCGCCTGACCGACTGGAAGGGCCGCGCCTGGACGCCGGACTCCGGCGAGCCCGCCGCGCACCCCAACGCCCGCTTCACGGTCCCGGCCGCGCAGTGCCCGACGATCGCCCCCGAGTGGCAGGACCCCGAGGGGGTGCCGATCTCCGCGATCCTGTTCGGCGGGCGCCGGGCCAGCGCGGTCCCCCTGGTGACGGAGTCGACGAGCTGGCAGCACGGCGTCTTCGTGGGGGCCAACATCGCCTCGGAGAAGACCGCCGCCGCCGAGGGCAAGGTCGGCGAGCTGCGTCGCGACCCGTTCGCGATGCTGCCCTTCTGCGGCTACAACATGGGCGACTACTTCGCCCACTGGCTCAGGATCGGCCGGCGTGAGAACGCCCGATTGCCGCGCATCTACTACGTGAACTGGTTCCGTAAGGACGACGAGGGCAGGTTCATCTGGCCCGGTTTCGGTGAGAACACCCGCGTGCTCAAGTGGATCGTCGACCGCCTCAACGGCCGGGCGGAGGCGGTACGGACCCCCATCGGCCTGCTCCCCGCCCACCTCGACACCGAGGGCCTCGACATCTCCGAGGAGGACATGCGGACGCTGCTGAGCGTCGACGAGGAGATCTGGAGGCAGGAGGCGTCGCTCATGCCCGCCTTCTTCCAGACCTTCGGCGACCACCTGCCCAAGGAGCTCTGGGAGGAGTACGAGGCCCTCGTCGCCCGCCTGGGCTGAGTGCCCGCCTCGGCTGGGCGCCCGCTCGGGCTGGGCGCCCGCCTTCGGGTTCACCGGTCCCGGCCGTGCCGGGGCCGGTGACGTGTATGTGACGTGTATTTCGCCTGGTGACCGACATCTCACCGGGCCGCCGTCGAAGTCGGGTGAAACTTCTGCCAGGCTGTGCGCGTCTACCTGGGTACACGGGACGTCACTCCTGTGGCCCACCTTTCCCCCCGAGGAGGCGGACATGGAGTTCTCGCTGTTCGTCATCGCCTTCGCCGTCGGCCTGGTCATCCTCTCCACGGCCTTCGCGTTGCACCGTGAGCACCGCCGGGTTCGCTCGGCCATGATCGGCCACTACGGCGGGCCACCGAACCCGTACGAGCTCGCCTATCTCTCCGGAGGGCCGCGCCGCGTGATCAACACCGCGCTCGGCCTGCTGGCCAGGGCCGGGGCGATCCGGATCTCGCGAGGCGGCCAGGCCAGCCTGGTCGCCGGCGCCCGGCCGTCCCCCGACCCGATCGAGCACGCCGTCATGGAGTCGCTCCACCAGCGCGGAGGCTCGGCCCCGGTGGGCGAGGTCCGCCGCGCGGTGGCCGAGGGGCAGAGCGTCGACGGCCTGCGCTACCGCCTGCTGGGACTCGGCCTGCTGGTGCCAGAGGGCGCGCTCGACCACGCTCAGGTGCTGCTGAGCCGGCTCCAGATCACCTCGATCATCGAGGTGGTCGTCGTGGCGGGCATCCTGCTGGCGGGGGCCACCGGGGGACTCGGCACCTTCGCGCTGCTGGTGGGCATGTTCTCGGTGATCGGTGGTTTCTCCGTCTACGCGCGGCAGAAGCGGGCGCTGCGCGACGTGCTGAGTCACGCCGGCCACGAGGTGCTCGCCTCCGCCCGCCGGACCTACGCGCGGGGCGCCCGCCCCGTCGCACCCGATCTGGCCTTCGCCGTCGGCATCCCCGTCGCCCTGTACGGCCTGAGCGAGCTCGACGAGCCCGGCCTGGAGGAGGAGCTCCAGCGCCAGACCGCGAGCGGTTCGGGCAGCTGTGCCTCGGGCGCCTGCGGCGGCGGTTCGAGCTCGGGGGACGCCTCGTCCTTCGGCGGCGGCGGCGACTTCGGCTCCGGAGGCTGGGGCGGGTCGAGCGACGGTGGCGGGTCGGGTGACGGCGGTGGCGGGTCCAGCTGCGGCGGAGGGTGCGGCGGTGGCGGTTGCGGTGGGTGAGCGGCGTCCGGCCCCGGCGGCGAGGACGGCCGGAGCCGCCGGAGAGGCGGTGGTGACCCGGCGGCGGGCGAGCCTGGACGGGGGTGCCTCCGATGGCGGCTGAGTCTGTGGCGCTGGGGGTGGGCATCGGCTGGCGGCCGGAGATCGACCTGACCGTGGAGCGGCTGCCCGGGGTCGACTTCGTCGAGGTCGTCGCCGAGAACGTCCACCCCGCCCGGCTCCCCGAGTCGCTGCGGGTGCTCCGCGCCCGCGGGGTCCCGGTGATCCCGCACGGTGTCGGGCTGGGCGTCGGCGGCGCCGAGCCTCCCGACCCGCGGCGGCTGGCGCACCTGGCGGACTGCGCCCTCGCCCTGGACGCGCCGCTGGTCAGCGAGCACCTCGCCTTCGTGCGGGCGGGCGGGATGGAGGCCGGGCACCTGCTCCCGGTCCCGCGCACCCGGGCCGCGCTCTCCGTCGTCGCCGAGAACGTGCGGCGGGCGCAGGACGCGCTTCCCGTACCGCTGGCCCTGGAGAACGTCGCGGCCCTGTTCGGCTGGCCGGAGGACGAGATGACCGAGGCCGCCTTCCTCGGCGAGCTGGTGGAGATGACCGGCGTCGGGCTCCTGATCGACGTGGCGAACCTCTATACGAACCAGGTCAACCTGGGCCTGTCGGCCACCGCCGCGCTGGACGGCCTCCCGCTGTCCGAGCTGGCCTACGTCCACGTCGCCGGAGGCCACTCCCGCGATGGGGTGTGGCACGACACCCACACCGCCCACGTCCCGCAGGACGTGCTGGACATCCTCTCCGAGCTGTGCGCCCGGGTCGATCCGCCCGGTGTGCTGCTCGAATGGGACGACGACTACCCCAGCGACGGCGCCCTGGAGGGGGAGCTCGGCCGGATCCGCGGCGCGATGGCCCGTGTCTGACGGCGTGGCCCCTGACGCGGTGCCCGGGGACGCCGCCGGCCGGGTTCGGGAGCCGGGCGGTCACGAGGGGCGGGCGGCGGCCGGAGGGACCCCAGAGACCGCCCAGGAGCGCGAAGCCGCTGGAGAGCCGCTGGAGGCCGGCAGGGGGCGGGAGGATGTCCGGGAGCCGGAGACCGGCGACACGGCGCGTGAGGCGCTCGCCAGGGCTCAGGAGGCCCTGATGGCGGCCCTGGTGGCCGGGCAGGAGGCGCCGCGGGGGTTCGACCGGGAGCGGCTGCGGATCCAGGAGACCGGCCTGATCTCCAAGCGGCGCAGAACGGTGGCCAGGCTACGGCCCGATCTGGCCGCGCTGCTCGGCGACGGCTTCGCCGGGGAGTTCGACGCGTACGCGAGAGGCCGCCCCAAGCCGCCGGGCGGCTCCCACGCCGACGCCCGCGACTTCGCCGACCGCCTCCGCGCGGCGGGACGGCTGCCGGAGGAGCCCGTGGCCCCCGAGCCCGGCTCCGCGCCCCGCCGGTGGTCGCTCTTCGGCCGCCGCCGCTGAACCGGACGCCGTTGAACCGGACGCCGGACCGGTCCCGGACCGGTCCCGGACCGGGAACCGCCGGGCGGGGTGCGGCCGGACCGGGGATCGCGGGGCGGGGTGCCGCCGGGCCGAGACCGGATCGGGTGTCGCCGAAACTTCTGGTCCTCCCCGTTCGTCCACTGGGTAGTGAACCTCGCGCAGGGACGTCATCCCGGAGGCCGTCATGCAGACCGTACTGATCGTCGTCGTCGTAGGTGTCTCGCTTCTGGTGGTGGCCACGCTGATCGCGCTGCGCCTGGCCGCCCGCCCCTCGCGCGTCTACGAGGGGCCCGAGCTGACGCCGTACGAGCTGGCGCTGCTCGCCGGCGGCCGGTCCCGGGTGGTCGACACCGCGCTGGCCGCGCTGACCGCGGGAGGGGTGCTCAGGGCGCGGCGCGACGGGCGGCTGACGCGGGTGTCGGACCAGGTCGGCGTGCTCACCCAGCCGGTGCAGACCGAGATCCTCGACCAGTTCAAGGGGCGGTGGGACGGCGTGCCGGTCTGGGGGATCAGGGACAGGGCGGCCCAGGGAGCCGCGGTGACCATGCTGATCGCGCGGCTGAGGGACCTGGGGCTGATCGACGCGCCCGGTTCCGGCCGGGCCGACCCCACCCACCCCAACCGGGCGGGGAAGACCGCGCTGGCCCACTACCGCCTGCGCCACCGCGAGGACAGGTCCCTGCCGCCCCGCGCCGGAGGCCATGTCGACCATGACGAGCTGAACATCCTGGGCGTCGCCCTGCACGGCCTGAACCAGTGGGAGGAGGGGCGGCTGGCGACCGTCCTGTCCATGAAGGGCCCGCCCCCGGCGCCGCGCCGAGGCTCCTCCCGCCGACGCTCCTCCGACACCTCGGCGGGCACCTACTACTACGGCGCTGGTGGCGGTGACGGCGGGGGCGGCTCCGACTCCGGTTCCGGTTCCAGCTGCGGGGGCGGGGGCTGCGGCAGCTCCTGAGGAGAGCTCCTGAGGAGCCTGTCCGGCCGGGGCCCGGTCGGTTAGGTTGAGCCGGCACATGCCGGTACGCGCCGGTCGAACACATGCCGACGCCTGATCGGGCCCCTGCATCGGAGTGACCGTGGGAAAGTTCGTCGATCACGAGACCTGGCCGCTGCGGCCCGAGGACGAGGGGCCGCACCCGGCGGGCCCCGAGCCGCTGTGGAGCGAGTCCGTCTATCTCGACTTCGCGGCCGAGGACGGCTCGCTCGCCGGTTACGTCCGGCTCGGCCTGTATCCCAACTGGAACCGCGCCTGGTACTGGGCGTGCCTGGTCGGCAGGGACCGGCCCGCGGTGCTGCTGGCCGACCACCACGTCCCGCTGTCCGTCCCCGGCCCTCCCGGGCGGAACGGGGCGGGGACGCGTCCCGGCGTCCACACGGTGCGCGGACAGGGGTGCGGAGGGTTCCGGGCCGCCCACGACGTGACCGACCCCATGCGGTCCTTCCGGGTGACCCTCGACGCCGGGGCGGCGGCGGTCCTGGACGACCCCGCCATGGCGTACGGGGACCTCGGGGGCGCCGGGACGACCTCGCTCGCGTTCGACCTGGAGTGGCGGAGCGGCGGCGACCCGTACCCCTACCGCTTCATGTCCCGCTACGAGATCCCCTGCGCGGTCGCGGGGACGATCCGGGTCGGCGGGGGTGAGGAGATCGCCTTCTCCGGGTACGGCGAGCGCGACCACAGCTGGGGGGAGCGCGACTGGTGGCGGATGTCGTGGCTGTGGAGCTCGGGGCGGCTCGACGACGGCACGTTCTTCCACGGCATGCGCGCCAACGTCGGCTTCGAGATGCCCTGGCCGTGCTTCACGGTCCCGCCGGGCGGTGAGACCGAGGAGCGGGAGGGCTTCACCGCGGCGAGCGACTTCGGCGCGGACGGCTTCCCGTCCGGGGCGCGGCTGGAGGTGCCGGGCATGCCGATGACGGTCGTCCCGCTCGCCTTCGCCCCGGTCGCCATGACGTCCCCCGACGGGGAGGTCGCCCGCTTCCCGCGCGCCCTGTGCCGGTTCGAGGCCGAGGACGGGCGGTCCGGGTACGGCTGGACCGAATGGCATCAGCCGCCCGGCTGGCGGGGACATGGATGGCGTTGATCGTGTTTTGGCGGACTGGGCCAGGGATACCCTCTCTGAGGTGGGGGGACTGCGTTGTCTTGATGGTTCTTATCTGACCGTTACGCCGGTGGCGTGCCGTGACAGTGTCGGCACGCCGTACGAGATCACCCTGCAGCTGCACCGCGACGGCGCGCTGTACGGGACGGTGGGCGAGCGGTGCGGCTGGTTCCTCACCCGGCTGGCGCGGGGGGTCGCCGAGGCGCGCGCGGGTCACGAGGCCCGGTGGCCCGACCCCGACGACCGCTTTCCCGGCGACACGGAACTGTTCGCCTTTCGTTACCGGGCCAGGAACGGTGTCGTCGGCGGCGGCGAACTCCGCTGCCAACTGCGGACCATCCCGGTCTGGGTCCCGGGGCCGCGGGGGCCCGGCGGGGAGTGGCGGCTCACCAGAAGGGCCTTCCTGGAGGCGTGGGGCGGCGGCGGGATGGGGATGCGCGCCGTTCTGACATCCTCTGAGCTGGGTGTTTTCGTGGAGGCGCTCGTCGCGGAGGCCGAGGACTGCCTGGGGGCCCGCAAGCCGGGCAAGCCCGCCAGAACCCTGTAGAGGGGGCGGAGGGGTCCGCGGGGCGGCGATAATTGCCTGTCAGTGCCAATTCGTGGCGGGTGCTGAGGGAGGGGCTTCAATGGGCGTGCGCGATCTCGTCTACCGGGTGTACGAACGCAGGCTTGAGGCGAAGCTGTCCCGCCAGCGGGACATGGCTCCCCGGCACGTCGGCGTGATCGTCGACGGCAACCGGCGCTGGGCGCGCTCGATGGGCATCGACGATGTGAGCCGCGGGCATCGCAAGGGCGCCGACAAGATCTCGGAGCTGCTCGGCTGGTGCCGCGAGGCCGGTGTCGAGGTCGTCACCGTGTGGCTGCTGTCGAGCGACAACATCAACCGTTCCAAGGACGAGCTGGACCTCCTGATGAAGATCATCGAGGACGTCGTCCAGGAGCTCGTGGCCGACGGATGGCACATCAAGCCCATGGGCGCGCTCGATCTTCTGCCCGATCACACGGCCCGTGTGCTCAAGAACGCAAAAGAAGCGACATCACATCGTCCCGGTTTGATTGTGAACGTTGCTGTTGGGTATGGAGGAAGGCGTGAGATCGCTGATGCGGTGCGCTCCCTTCTCCAGGAGCACGCGAGCAAGGGCGCGAGTATCGAGGACCTTGTCGAGGTCCTCGATGTCGAGCACATCGCGGAGCATCTCTACACGCGCGGCCAGCCCGACCCGGATCTGGTCATCCGGACCTCGGGAGAGCAGCGGCTCTCCGGCTTTCTGCTCTGGCAGAGCGCTCACTCCGAATTCTACTTCTGCGAGGCCTACTGGCCTGACTTCCGCAGGGTCGACTTCTTGCGGGCTCTCCGCTCCTACGCCGCGCGGCACCGCAGGTACGGTTCCTGAAACTCCACATGAACGGCCCCTTTCGGTCAGTCTTAAGCAGTTGGAAGTCGGGCATTCAGGACGTACCGTAAGAAGTAGGAGAGCGCAGCTCACCTACGCCGGAGAGGGCCCGCCTTTGCGTCACGACCTGCTGAGGAGGGCCGGTCAACGGTCCCTGCTCGACGTTCTCGTGAGCGGGCCCGGGGCCGGTCCGCATCCCAGCTCATGGCAGGGCGCCGTCCATGGCGCCCGGGGGAGAACGCGTGGCAAACCCTTCGTCCTCACCCACGTCGCCGGCAGTGCAGCGGCGCACGTACGTCCTGGACACCTCGGTGCTCCTGGCGGATCCAACGGCGATGAGCCGTTTCGCCGAGCATGAGGTCGTCATCCCGATCGTCGTCATCACCGAGTTGGAGGGCAAACGCCATCATCCAGAGCTCGGATACTTCGCGCGCAAGGCGCTAAGGTCCCTCGACGAACTCCGGGTGACGCACGGACGACTGGACGAGCCCATGCCGATCGGCGAGGGCACCATCCGGGTCGAGCTCAACCACAGTGACCCGTCCATCCTGCCCGTCGGGTTCCGGCTCGGCGACAACGACACCCGCATCCTGACCGTGGCGAAGACCCTCGCCGCGGAGGGCGCGGACGTGGTGCTGGTCTCCAAGGATCTGCCGATGCGGGTGAAGGCCGCCTCCATCGGGCTCGCCGCGGACGAATACCGCGCCGAGCTCGTGGTGGAGTCCGGCTGGACCGGCATGGACGAGCTCCAGGTGACCTCGGAGGACATCGAGACCCTCTTCGAGCACGGTACGGCCGACCTGGCCGAAGCCCGTGACCTGCCCACCCACACGGGTCTGCGCCTGCTGTCCAGCAGGGGTTCCGCGCTGGGCCGGGTGCTGCCCGACAAGTCGGTGCGGCTGGTGCGCGGCGACCGCGAGGTGTTCGGCCTGCACGGCCGTTCCGCCGAGCAGCGCATCGCGCTCGACCTCCTGATGGATCCCGAGGTCGGCATCGTCTCGCTGGGCGGCCGGGCGGGCACCGGAAAGTCCGCGCTCGCCCTCTGCGCGGGCCTGGAGGCGGTCCTGGAGCGCCGCCAGCACCGCAAGGTCATCGTCTTCCGCCCCCTGTACGCCGTGGGCGGCCAGGAGCTGGGCTACCTGCCCGGTTCCGAGAACGAGAAGATGGGCCCGTGGGGGCAGGCGGTCTACGACACCCTGGGCGCGGTCACCACGCCCGAGGTGATCGAGGAGGTCATGGACCGGGGCATGCTGGAGGTGCTCCCGCTCACCCACATCCGCGGCCGGTCGCTCCACGACGCCTTCGTCATCGTGGACGAGGCGCAGTCGCTGGAGCGCGGGGTGCTGCTCACCGTGCTGAGCCGGATCGGCGCCAACTCCCGGGTCGTCCTCACCCACGACATCGCCCAGCGCGACAACCTGCGGGTGGGCCGCCATGACGGCGTCGTGGCGGTGGTGGAGAAGCTCAAGGGGCACCCGCTGTTCGCGCACGTCACCCTGACCCGCTCGGAGCGCTCGCCGATCGCGGCGCTGGTCACCGAGATGCTGGAGGACATCACGATGTGACGGGGCGTCCCGACGCCACCGCCGGAGCGCGGTCGCGGGTGCCGTACGAGCACCCGCGACCGCGCTCCGCGCGTCACGGCGCCGGTCTCTCGCGGCGCAGGGCCCTTCGCGGTGCGGGCCCCTGGTGGCGCCGGGCCTTTCGCGGCACCGGGCCTTTCGCGGTACCTGGCCCTTCGTGGTTCCGGGTCTCTCGCGGCGCCGGGTCTCTCGCGGTGCCGGGGCGGGGGGATCCTCAGGGCGGCAGCCGCACGCCGGGCGCCGCGAGATTGCGGTACTCGAAGCAGCCCCGGTCGCCCATCGTCTCCGGGGTGCCGGGGAAGAGGCGGGTGACCTCGACGCTCCAGATGCTCTCCTGCTTGTTCTGCCGGATGGTGCAGGTGATCTGGGCGAGGGCCTCCTTGGAGACCTTGCCCTCACCCGTGATGATCACGTTCAGCCGATAGCCCAGGTTGTCGTCCGGCTCGTTGCGCTGGTCGGTGTTGTCCGAGTAGCGGGTCGTCTTGGTGTCGTAGTGGCTGAAGTCGTTGAGCGCGCTGGTCAGCCCCGCCTTCGGCGGCTGCTTGCCGGCCCGGAACAGGGTGTCGATGATGTTCTTGGCCGAGTCGGAGACCACCGGGACCTTGACGGGCTCCAACCTGCCGTCGCGGAGCAGATAGACCGTCACCCACGTGGGGCTGTAGCTGATCACCGGCGGGTGGCCGTAGTCCTGGACGTCGGTCGGGGAGATGCCGCAGCCGCAGAGCACCAGGGCGGCGGCGAGCAGGCAGGCGAACCACCTCGCGCCGGTGGTCCGTCTCGTGCCGGGGACGGCCGGGCAGGCGGGCCTTCTCCTGCCGGGGGCGGCCGGGCCGGTGGGCTCGCTCATGCCCGGGCCGTGCGGGCGGGTGGGCCGTCTCATGCCGGGGGGAGCCAGACCGTGAAGAGGGTGCCCGGCCGCTGCGCGCGGACCGAGATCGTGCCCCCGTGCAGCTGGGCGTTGGCCCGCGCGATGGACAGGCCGAGCCCGCTGCCGTCGCCCCGGGCGCCGGCCTTGTAGAAACGGTTGAACACGAAGGGCAGGTCCTTCGCCGGGATGCCCTTGCCATGGTCGCGCACCTTCACCTCCAGGCCGTTCGGGGTGCTGCGGGCGGTCACCATCACCGGGAGCTCACCGTGGCGCAGGGCGTTGCCCACCAGGTTGGCCACGATGACATCGAAGCGCCGGGGGTCGACGGAGAAGGTCAGTCCCTCGGGGACGTTCACCCGTACCCGGTCCGACCAGCCGCGCATCTCCAGGCAGTCGCAGACCACGTCGACGATGTTCACGGTGTCCACGTTCAGCGTGGCCGTCCCCGAGTCGAACCGGCTCGCCTCGATGAGCTGCTCGATCAGGGTCCGCAGCCGCGCGATCTCGCGCAGCACCAGCCGTACGGCCGCCGCGGGCTCGGGAGGCAGCCGGTCGGCCTCCTCGGAGAGCATGTCGGTGACCGCGGTCATCGCGGTCAGCGGGGTCCTGAGCTCGTGGGAGACGTCGGCGACGAAGCGGCGGGACATCGCCTCCAGCGCGCGCAGCTCGGTGACACTCCGCTCCAGGGCGGCGGCGGTGTCGTTGAACGTGGCGGTGAGCTCGGCGAGCTCGTCCTGGCCGTGCACGGGCAGGCGGGTGTCGAGGTGGCCGGCGCCGAGCGCGCGGGCCGCCGAGCCGAGCCGCCTGACCGGCAGCAGGAGCTGCCGGGCCGACACCAGGCCCAGGGACAGCGCGATGATCAGCATGGCGACGCCGGCGACGGCGAGCGGCTGCCGCAGGCCGTTCAGCAGCCGCTCCTCCTCGATGAGGGGGACGAACACGAAGACGGTCATCCCGGTGGGCTGGGCGGTGTGGATGGGCTCGATCCGCCAGACAGGGGTGCCGATGAGCAGCCACATGTCGCCGCCGATGGTCATGCGCTTGGCGACCAGCCGCTGGGTGGCCCTGGCGGCGAGGTCGGCGGGGACGTTCTTGGGGCCGAAGTCGCCGTCGGGGTAGGGGTAGTTCTCGTAGCGGACCACCACCCTGCCGCCCTGGGGACGCAGGCTTCTCTGCAGCGCGCTGATCTCCTCGTCGGTCGGCGGGCTGTCTCCCGGCCAGAGCGCGCCGACGGGCAGCCTGCTGCCCTCCAGGATGTCGCGCACCTCGCTCACGGCCACGTGCTCGGCCCGCCTGATCATGCTGTTCTTGACGAACTCGTAGCCGATCCCCGCGACGACCGCGGAGGCGGTGACGGCGATCAGCGTGAAGGTGATCACCAGGCGTCCGCGCAGGCCGGTGTACATCCGCCGCATCGAGGGAGGGAACGTCCGCCTCGAGGGGGAGAACGTCCGCTTCACGGCGGGCTGAACCGGTAGCCGAATCCCCGTACCGTGTGGATGAACTCGGGCTCGGCGGGAACCGCCTCGATCTTGGCGCGGACCCGCTGGACGCAGGCGTCGACCAGCCGGGAGTCGGCGACGTGGGTGTGGTCCCAGACGGCCCGCAGCAGGTACCTGCGGTTGAGCACCTGGCCGGGGTGGCGGACGAGTTCGAGCAGCAGGCGCAGCTCCGTGGGGGTGAGGTGGACCTCGCGGCCTCCCAGCGCCACCTTGAGCGCGCCCCGGTCGATGACCAGGTCGCCGAAGGTGATGCGGTCGGAGGCGACCGACTCCATCCGGCGCAGGACGGCGCGGATGCGGGCGTCCAGCACCCGGGGCTCGACCGGCTTGACCACGTAGTCGTCGGCCCCCGCCTCCAGCCCCACGACCACGTCGAGGTCGTCGCCCCTGGCGGTGAGGAGGATCACCGGCAGCTGGTCGAGCCTGCGGATGCGGCGGCACACCTCGACGCCGTCGATGCCGGGCAGCATGACGTCCAGGATGGCGATCTCAGGGCGACGGGACCTGATGTGCTCAAGGGCCTCCTCACCGCTGGCGTAGGCGGTGACGGAGTGGCCCTGCCGGGTGAGCGCGAGCTCCAACCCGGTACGGACCGAGGGGTCGTCTTCGACGAGGAGGATGCCTGCCACCGGGTAATCATTCTCCCAAGGCTCGGATGGATCTGCCGGGTCACAAAACCCAGACATAAGGCAAACAGTACCTGAACGTGGTGGTCAGACCACGATTCGGGCAATTCCAAGATCGTCAAAGGGGGTCAAGGGGCCCCGTACGGCAAAATGTGAGCAAAATCACTACCAAGCTTTCCTTGCCGGGAAAGGGCTCGTGGCCTGGCGGTTAGGACGTGAGAAACCTCGACGAGCCTGGCCGGACGCCGGTCGAAGCCGACCAACTCCGCCGTTCCGGTTGCGGACCACCCCCCTCCCCACGGCAAGCTCATAGGTCGTGAGTCCAGGATCACAGCAACTGAAGGAGCGCTCGGCGCCCCGCCCTCGCCGCTCGAACCGCAGGGCGGCCAAGGGCAAGGGCCTCGACGGGCCCAGTTCAAAGCGCGGTATGACCTCCAAGCGCGTGCTGATCCTGGGCGCCGCGCTGGTGGTCCTGGTGGGTGGAGGCGCCTTCACCGCCTACACCGCCGTCCAGAACGCCTCGGCGCCGCCGACGGAGCCGCTCACCCTGGACGAGATGGCGAAGATGCTCGGCTCCGACCCGTTCGGCTCCGACCTGAAGTCCGACATGCTGAAGGCCCAGGCGGCCCAGGCGCTCAAGGCCGACAAGATCGCCGCCGAGCGCGAGAACCGCAAGGCCCTGAACCAGGTCAAGATCGTTGACGAGGCGCCGGGCGGCGGCGGGTTCAACCCGCAGCAGCTCCCCCCGGGCACCTCCAACCCGACCGGCAACAGGGCTCTGGGCAAGCAGATGCTGGAGGCCAGGGGCTGGGCCGGCGAGTGGGGCTGCCTGGAGAAGCTCTGGATGAAGGAGAGCGGCTGGAACGAGCGCGCCATGAACACCTCCAGTGGCGCCTACGGCATCCCGCAGTCCCTCCCCGGCCACAAGATGGCCAGCGCCGGAAGCGACTGGCAGACCAACGCGGCCACCCAGATCGAGTGGGGGCTCAGCTACATCAAGGGCCGTTACGGCTCGCCCTGCGGCGCTTGGGCCCATTCCCAGGCCAAAGGCTGGTACTGAGAGACCAGGAGTCGGCAAGTCTGACCGTCTCCCGGCGCCGCGCGCCGCACCCTTGGCCGCATGGACGTGAAGGTCAGCGTGGTGGTGCCGGTGCACAACCCCGGTGATGGCGCCGACGCCTGTATCCGGTCGGTGCTGGAGCAGTCGATGGCCTCCGAGGACTACGAGGTCATCTTCGCCGACGACGGCTCCGACGACGGGATCCGGCAGCGCCTCGACACCCTGGCGGCGGCGCGGCCGAACGTCAGGGTGCTCCACCTCGAGCGGACCGGCTCGCCGATGCGCGGCCGCAACGTCGCCCTCATGGTCGCCAGGGGCGAGTACGTCTACATGCTGGACCAGACCGACCGCCTGGAGCGGGCCGCTCTGGAGCGCATGTACTCGCGCGCCGTGGAGACCGGGGCCGACATCCTCCTCGGGCGGCTGATCAGCGACCGGAGGCCGCCCTCCACGGTCTTCGACACCGACCGCGAGAACGCCGACATCGTCGGGGACCGGCTGCTCACGCTGCTCACCCCGCACAAGCTCCTCCGCAGGGCCTTCCTCGACGCCGAGGCGCTGAACTTCTCCGACCCCGGCGGGTGCCTGGCCGAACAGGCCTTCGCGCTCCGCGCCTACCTGCGGGCCAGGAAGGTCGTCGTCATGGCCGGCCAGGTCTGCTGCCACGTCACCGAGCGGCCCGAGCCGCCGGAGGACCCCTACGTCTGGGCCGCGGAGCTGCGCGAGCTGCTCGACATCATCGACGACGAGGTGCCCGAGGGACGCCGGCGCGACCGGATGTACGCCCAGTGGTTCCGCACCGCGGTGCTGCGACGGCTCGGCGGGGGCAGGTTCGTCACCTCCTCCGCGGGCCGGGCGGCCACCTTCACCACCCTGCGCGAGCTGGTCGTCCAGCGTTTCCCCCCGCGCCTCGACCTCCTGCTGCCCGTCCCGCTGCGGGCCCGCGCCGCGCTGCTCCGCGCGGGCAGGCTCGACCAGCTCGTCGTCCTGGCCGGGGCCATGCGCGGCATCCGCCTCCAGGCCGACCTCGACACCCTCACCTGGGACGACGGAGCGCTCGCCCTGGGGCTCACCGTGGAGATCATGCAGGCCGACGGCACCCCGATGCGCTTCGTCCCCTACGGAGACGACGGCCTGCTCTGGCAGCCCCCGGTCCACCTCGACGGGCTCCGCCTGCCGCCCGAGATGGCCGACGTCAGCCAGGCCGCCGCCAGGGCGCGGTTCGAGGTCTACATCAGGCACGAGGAGACCGGGGTCGTCCACTTCCTGCCCTCGGAGTGCTCGATGATCCGCAGCCGTCACCGCAACGGGGTCAGGCTCCAGGTCACCGGCGAGGCCCGGCTGGACGTCGACTCGGCGGCCATGGGCGGCCCGCTGCCCCCGGGGCTGTGGGAGATCCACGTGCGCATGTACGGAGGGGCGCAGCAGGCGCGCACCCGGGTGACCGGGTCGCCGCTGAACTGCACCGGGGTGGTCGCCGACTGCTCCAGGCGGCTGATCGTCCCCTGGTGGTCCGACCGGGGGGAGCTGGGGATCTGCGTGGAGCCGCGCTCGTTCCCCGAGTCGATCGTCCTCGTCTCACCGGGTACGACGGTCATCAGGCAGCGCAAGCACGTCTTCGTCGTCGTGCCCGTGCCGTACGTGCCGCCGAGCGGAGGGCCGCCCGCGGAGCTGGTGTTCCGCCAGACCGCCGGCAGGGAACGCGAGGTCGCCGCCCCCGCGCTGGTCGAGCCCGGCGTCCCCGGGGAACTGGCCGGGCGGCTGATCGCCAAGATCCCGACCCGGCTGGCGTACCGGGAGGGGTTTCTCGCACCGGGCGTCTGGGCGCCGTTCCTGCGGGTGGACGGCAAGGAGACCGGGCTCCGCTTCAAGGTGGAGATGAACCGCGGCGGCCGGGTGGAGATCCACAGGTCCGCCGCCGCCAGGCTCTCCGAACCCTGGTACCCGCTGCTGAAGCGGGTCGCGCTGCGGATACCGCTGGTCAGGAACGCGGTCCGGGTGACCAGGACCGTCCAGCGGCGCTACATGCTCAACTGACAACCGCCCGGCGCCGCACAGCCCGTCGGGGGGCGGTGCGGCACCGGGCGGCGGTGTGTCACACGGGTGGTGTGGTGCCGTGCGGTGTCGTCACACGGGTGGTGTGGTGCCGTGCGGTGTCGTCACACGGGTGGTGTGGTGCCGTGCGGCGGTGTCGTCACACGGGTGGTGGGTCGGCGGGTGGGGATGTCACACGCCCAGCCGGCACTCGTTGGGCAGGTCGCCGGTCGAGGGCCTCGGCAGGGTCGCGCTCGGCGGCGGGCTCTGCCTGCGCTCCACCCAGCCCTCCAGGGTCTCGAACGCGCTGCGGAAGCACGGCAGCAGCGGGCGGAGCTTGTCGGGGTAGGAGGCGTAGAGGCTGTCCACGTGGGTGCCGTCGGTGATCCGGTAGTAGCGGAACGGCCGGTGCTCGCCGACCATGTCCGCGTAGACGTCGCCGGAGCGGGAGATCGGCAGCAGCGTGTCCAGCGTGCCGTGGATCGTGATCAGCGGCTTGCCGATCCGGCCGGTGAGCCCGATCTTCCTCACCGCAGCGTACGGCTTGCGCGCGTCGTAGTCGTAGTCGGCGTCGCAGGCCGGGGTGCCCGAGGAGCAGAAGGGGGTGCCCGCCTCGGTGTCGCCGTCGAAGGAGGGGTCGAGTTCCTCACGGTAGAGGCGCTGGGTCAGGTCCCAGTAGTACTGGTAGTGGAACGGCCACAGGAACTCCGAGCCGCGGGCGAAGCCCGCGTCGTACATCGCCTGGGTGTCGCCCGCCGGGTAGGCCCGCAGCGCCGGAGGCAGGTAGTTGACCAGGTTGTCGCCCTTGACCCGCCAGAGCGTGCCCTCCCAGTCGATCCCGCCGTCATACAGCCAGGCCCGGTTCTCCAGCTGCCAGCGGACCAGGTATCCGCCGTTGGATATGCCCGCGGCGTAGGTCCGCTCGGGCAGCCTGCCGTAGCGCTGGGCGACGACGGCCTTGGCCGCGAGCGCGACCTGCGTGACCCGGTCGTTCCACTCGGCGACCGCGTCACCGGGCTCGCGGCCGTCCTTGTAGAAGGTGACGCCGACGTTGCCCTTGTCCGTCACCGCGTAGGCGTAGCCCTTGGCCAGCGCCCAGTCGGAGACGGTGAAGTCGTTGGCGTACTGCTCCCGGTTGCCCGGGGTGCCGGTGACCACCAGCCCGCCGTTCCAGTTGTCGGGCAGCCGCAGGACGAACTGCGAGTCGTGGTTCCAGCCGTGCGTCGTGTTGGAGGTCGAGGTGTCGGGGAAGTAGCCGTCGACCTGGATGCCGGGCACGCCCTTCGGGTTGACCGCCCCCGCCGGGTGCAGGCCCGCCCAGTCGGCCGGGTCGGTGTGCCCGGAGACGGTCGTGCCGGCCGTCGTGAGGTCGTCCAGGCAGGCCTTCACCTGGCGCTCGGCACCCGGCACCGCCACCCGGTCCAGCCGCGCGCAGTGTGCCGGTGAGGTCCCCGCTGAGGTCCCCGCGCTCGCCGCCGGGGCGACGGTCAGGACCGTCAGGACGGCAAGCCCGACGGTGGCGATCTTGGTGCTCCGTGAGGTCGCGCCGGGGACTGGACTGAGGAGCGCCGTGAGGTCGCGCCGGGGACTGGACTGAGGAGCGAAGGAGCGAAGCGGATGAGTGACGAGGGAAGGAGCCGGACAAGAGCGGCCGAACCGCGACGCGAAGCGTCGCAGGTAAGCAGGAGCGAAGCGGATGAGTGACGAGGGAAGGAGCCGGACAAGAGCGGCCGAACCGCGACGCGAAGCGTCGCCATTGATACTGCGCATTGGTCAGCTCCGCTTCAGGTGGTCGGAGAGGGCGGTACGGAACTCGGCGGGCCGCTCGATGTGCGGGCTGTGGCCGCAGTCCAGGACGATCTCGGTGTACGGGCCGTACCGCTCCAGGGCGGCGCGGGTCTGGGTGACCATCGGCTGCGCGGGGGTGCCCGGCGAGCCGGGGACGGCCCCCAGGGCGCCCAGGTGGGCCAGGTCGAACAGCGAGGTGTCGGAGACGATCACGTCGGCCTCGCCCCTGATCCACAGGATCGGCGGCTTGGGGTCGATCGTGTGCAGGTCGTCGATCCGGAAGTGCGTCGGGGCGAACGAGTTGAGCACGCCCCGCGTGCCGGGACGGACCCCCGGCCACTCCTCCGACGCCGCCGCGTCACCCGGGTAGTGGTCCTCGCCGACCCTCGTGGACAGCATCGACGCGACCAGGGCGTCCTCGTCCTCGATCACCGTGCCGGGCTTCACGTACGTGGTCCGCATCACGTTCCTCGGCGAGACCGGGGAGCCGTCCGAGGTGTCCCCCTCCGCGAGCAGCTTCACGAAGTCGGGGTTGGCCGCCCCCGCCCCGCCGCCCGTGCCGTCGGGGTGGTTCAGCGCGCCGTCGGCACCGTGCGTGCCGCCGAAGCCGTACGGGGAGATCGGGTTGACCAGGGTCACGCTCCGCACGGCGGACGGACGGTCGCGCAGCGCCTGCAGCACGACCCCGCCGCCCATGCTCCAGCCGACCAGGTGCACGCCGTCCAGCCCGAGGGCGTCGAGGAGGGCGAGCACGTCGTCGGAGTAGTCCCGCAGGCCGCGGGTGGCGTCGACCGGGGCGGGCTCGGTGTCGCCGAAGCCCCGCAGGTCCACGGCGAGCGGCCGGTGGCCCGCCCCCGCGAGGGCGAGCAGCGTGCCCCGCCAGAAGGCGGAGCTCGACACGTTCCCGTGCACGAACAGCACGGTCTCGCCGCCCTCCGAGGCGTTCCCGGCGTCCCGGCCGGTCCCGGTGACCGACAGGACGTTCTGGGTGATCCGGCCGGTGGGCACCGGCCGGTTCTCGATGCGCATCAGATGTCTCTCCGTACCGTTCAGCGGGTCGTCTTGGCCTCGTCGTGGGTGCCGATGGTGACGAGGTCGCGGCCACGGGTCTCACGCGAGACGTACACGGTGATCAGGGTGAGCACGGCGGCCCCGGCCACGTACAGCATGATCGGGAACGACGACTTGTAGGAGTCCAGCAGGGCGACCGCGATCAGCGGGGCGAGGGCGCCCGCGACGATCGAGGCGAGCTGCGAGCCGATCGAGACGCCCGAGTAGCGCATCCTCGTGGCGAACAGCTCGGAGAAGAACGCGGCCTGCGGGCCGTACATCGCGCCGTGCAGGATCAGCCCGACGGTCACCGCCAGGGTGACGGCGAGGAAGCTCTTCGTGTCGATCAGCGGGAAGAACGCGAAGGACCACAGTCCCACCCCGGCGGCGCCGAGCAGGTAGACGGGCCGGCGGCCGAGCCGGTCGGAGAGCGCCCCCCACATCGGGATCGAGACGAAGTGGATGGCCGACCCGATCAGCACCGCGTTGAGCACGAGGGGCTTGGGCAGTCCCGCCTGCTGCGTCGCGTAGACCAGCACGAACGCGGTGATCACGTAGTAGGAGACGTTCTCCGCGAAGCGGGCGCCGATCGCGATGAGGACGTCCCGCCAGTGGTACCTGAAGACCTCCACGATCGGCAGGGACTTCGAGGGCTTGGCATTGGCGACCGCCTGCTGGAAGACCGGCGACTCGCTGATGGAGAGCCGGATCCACATGCCGACCAGCACCAGCACGCCGGAGAGCAGGAACGGGATCCGCCAGCCCCAGCTCACGAACGCCTCGTCCGTCTGGACCGCGGCCAGCACCGCCAGCACGGCGGTGGCCAGCAGGTTGCCGCCGGGGGCGCCCGCCTGCGGCCAGGAGGCCCAGAAGCCGCGGCGCGCGGCGTCGCCGTGCTCGGAGACGATCAGCACCGCGCCGCCCCACTCGCCGCCGAGGGCGAAGCCCTGGACGAGCCGGAGCAGGGTCAGCAGCAGCGGCGCCGCCATGCCGATCGCCGCGTGGGTCGGCAGGCAGCCGATCAGGAAGGTCGCCCCGCCCATCATCAGCAGGCTGACCACCAGCAGCTTCTTACGGCCGATCCGGTCGCCGAAGTGCCCGAAGACCAGCGCGCCCAGCGGGCGGGCCACGAAGCCCACCGCGTAGGTCAGGAACGCCAGCAGGGTGCCCGTCAGCGGCTCCGACTGGGGGAAGAACAGCTGCGGGAAGACCAGCGCGGCGGCGGAGCCGTACAGGAAGAAGTCATACCACTCGATCGTGGTGCCGACGAGGCTGGCACCCACGATCTTTCCGATGGGGGTACGGGTTTTCTCTGCCATCTCACTCACCAAGGGGAATCGCTGTTGGGGGGATTCCGGCTACCGTACGTAGTGACCGGCGTCACTCCTATGGGTACGACCGCCATAGCCGACAGGCGCCCTATGTGGATGTGTGAGGCCGACCGCCGCGAGGCCGGTCGGCGGCCGGATCAGCCGCTGAGGCGGTGCAGGCGCAGGGCGAGCTGGATCTCCAGGGCCCGCTCGGGGGCCTGCCAGTCGTCGCCGAGCAACTGGCCGATCCGGTCCAGACGCTGGGTGACCGTGTTGACGTGGATGTGCAGGGTCTCGCTCGTCCGCGACAGCGAGCCGCCCGTGCCGAAGTACGCGGTGAGCGTCTGGATCAGCGCGGTGCCCCTGCGGGCGTCGTAGTCGATCACCGGGCCGAGCGCCGAGGCGAGGAACGCCCCGATGTCGCGTCCCTCGCCGACCAGCAGGCCGACGAAGCCCAGCTCCCTGGCTCCGGCGCCCTCCCCGGCCCTCCCCAGCGCCACCAGGGCGTCGGCGCAGCGCTGCGCCTCCCGGTGCGCGGCGGCCACCTCCGCGGTGCCGCGTACGGGCCCTCCGGCGCCCGCGGTGGCCGGGTGGCCGAGCGAGGCGCTCAGCTCGGCCGCCACCCGCTTGGCCAGGGGTCCCGGCCGGTCCCCGGGAAGCAGCAGGACCACCTCGTCGCCGCGCTGCGCGGCGAGGCCGTGGTGCAACGTCGCCTGGGAGGACGCCCAGAACGCGGCCCGCTCCCGCCCGCCGCCGTGGCGGACCACGACCACCACGTGGTCGTGGTCCAGGTTCACCCCCACCCGCCGGGCGCGGTCGGCCAGGCCGTCGAGGGCGGGCCGCGAGATCAGGTCGTCGAGCAGCTCGCCCCTGACCCGGCCCTCCGCCTCGGCCACCGTACGCCTGAACAGCAGGAGCAACGCGGTCACCAGCGCGGCCCGCTCCAGGATGCGCTGGTCGGCGTCCGACACCTGGCCGCCGTTGCGCAGCACCAGCGTGCACAGCGGCTCCGCGCCCACGTCCACCGACGCGACCAGCAGGTCTCCCTGCCGCACGGTGCGTCCCAGCGCCCTCGACGACCGCGCGGCGTCCGCGATCACGTCCGCGGCCTTCCGCGTCCCGCGCCTGGCGCCCGGCTTCGAGCCCGGTCTCCGGCCCGCCCCCGGGCCCGTTTCCGTCCCCGGTCCGGACGCCGGCCGGTCGAACACCGCCTCGCCCAGCGCGTCCTCCTCCAGCACGCCCGCGTCCCCGGCGATCGGGTGCCCGGCGTCGTCGAGCACCGTCAGCGAGCCGCCGAGCACCTCCGTCACCACAGCCGCCACGTCCTCGACCCCGCCGCCGCGCAACACCAGGCCGGTCATCCGGTCGTGCGCGAGCGCGGCGCGCTCCACGGCCTGGCTGTGCGCGTTCACCTGCCGGTTGGCCTCGCTGAGCTCCTCCAGCGCGTTCCTGGTCTCCTGCAGCAGCCGGGCGTTGTCGATCGCCACCGCCGCGTGCGCGGCCAGCGAGCCCAGCAGCACGACCTCGTCCTGGGTGAAGGGCCGCACGCTCCGGTTGGCCGCGAACAGCACGCCGATCACCCGCGCGCCCAGCTTGAGCGGTACGCCGAGGATGGCGACCAGCCCCTCTTCGAGCACCGCGTCGTCGATGTCGGTCTTGTGGCGGAAGCGCTCGTCGGCGAAGTAGTCGGCGGTCGAGTACGGGGTCGCGGTCTGGGCGACGAGCCCGCCGAGCCCCGCGCCCATC
Source organism: Streptosporangium sp. NPDC023825 (assembly GCF_040639575.1). Taxonomy (NCBI): domain Bacteria; kingdom Bacillati; phylum Actinomycetota; class Actinomycetes; order Streptosporangiales; family Streptosporangiaceae; genus Streptosporangium; species Streptosporangium sp. NPDC023825. The sequence goes on from NZ_JBFAAE010000007.1 coordinate 36,385, forward strand.
GCCAGCCGCAGCGCCCGGAACTTCGCCGACACCGAGCCGTCGGTCACCCGCATCCAGGTGTCGCCCCGCTCGGGGTCGTGCAGCGTCATGTAGGCGGCGTCGGTGCCGAGCAGCTGCCTGGCCCGGTGCACGATGGCCTCTAGGACGGCGTCCAGGTCCCGCAGCCCGGCCAGGTCGCCCGCCGTGTCGAACAGCGCGGACAGCTCGGCCTCCCGCTTCGCCCTGCGCCGCAGCAGCGCCCGCACCTTCAGCGCGGCGAGCTTGGCCTCCTCCAGCTCCGCCAGCGTCTCCGCACCGGCCCCGCCGGTCCTCGCCGCGAGAACGGGCCCCTCGAACTCGACCGCCGAAGCCTCCCTGGCCAGCAGTTCGAGAAAGACCCGCGTGCTCATCAGTTACCTCCGAGGAAACCCCCGCCTTTTAGGCGGGGGAGGAACCGGACCCCTGCGGAGCAGGACAAGGGCAGGCGATTCGCCGTATCGAACGTACACGCGATTCTTAGCTGATCGTGCGATAGAATGTGAGAATGGCGCAGACAGTGAAGCGGGCCTACAGGTTCCGCTTCTACCCGACCCCCGAGCAGGCCGAAGAGCTTGCCCGGACGTTCGGCTGCGTCCGCCTGGTCTACAACAAGGCCCTCGAAGAGCGCACCCGCGCCTACACCCTGCAAGGCCGTCGCGTTTCCTATGTGGAGTCGTCGGCCAAGCTGACCGAGTGGAAGCGCGGCGGCGACTACGACTTCCTGTCCGAGGTGTCGTCGGTCCCGTTGCAGCAGGCACTGCGCCACCTGCAGACGGCGTTCGCGAGCTTCTTCGCCAAGCGTGCGAAGTACCCGACGTTCAAGTCCCGCAAGAAGTCGCGGTTGAGCGCTGAGTACACCCGGTCGGCATTTCGCTGGCGCGAGGGCCGGTTGACGCTGGCGAAGATGGATCAGCCGCTTGCGATCGTGTGGTCGCGCCCGCTGCCCGAGGGGGCGGAGCCGTCCACGGTCACCGTGTCGAAGGACGCGGCGGGCCGCTGGTTCGCCTCCATGCTGGTGGAGGAGAAGATCAACCCTCTCCCGCCCGTGAAGCGGAACGTGGGCGTGGACGTGGGCATCACCGCGCTGGCCACGCTCTCCACCGGAGAGAAGATCGTCAACCCGCGCCATGAACGCCGCGACCGGCGCAAGCTGGCCAAGGCTCAGCGCGACCTTGCCCGCAAGGAGAAGGGTTCGGCGAACCGGCAGAAGGCCAAACTCGCGGTCGCCCGCGTTCACGCCCGCATCGCCGATCGCCGCCGCGATCATCTGCACAAGGTCACCACACGGCTTGTTCGCGAGAACCAAGTGATCGCCGTGGAAGACCTGACCGTCCGCAACATGGTAAGGAATCGGAGTCTGGCACGGGCAATCTCGGACGCCTCCTGGCGGGAGATGCGCTCCATGCTGGAGTACAAGGCCCAATGGTACGGGCGCACCGTGGTGGCCGTGGACCGCTGGTTCCCCTCGAGCAAGCTGTGCTCGGCCTGCGGAACGCTGCAGGAGAAGATGCCGCTGAACGTCCGGGAGTGGACATGCGCCTGCGGCGCGGTCCACGACCGTGATGTGAACGCCGCGAAGAACGTACTCGCCGCCGGGCTGGCGGAGAGCTGAAACGCCTGTGGAGCTGGTGTAAGACCTCACAAAGAGTCCTCTTTGGCGGGCGACCGGCAACGAAGCAGGAACCCTCGCGGGCGACCGTGGGAATCCCCCTCGTTCACGAGGAGGAGGATGTCAAATCGACCATTCTCCGTTCATTGCGACGCTTCGTGTCGCGGTGAGGCCGCTCAGACCCGGCTTCTTCCTTCCTTTCTTCCTCAGTCCAGTCCCCGGCGCGGCCTCACGGCGTCCTCACCGGGGTCAGCGGGCGGTCCAGCCGCCGTCTATGGAGAGGGAGGTGCCGGTCATGAAGGAACCGTGCGGACCGCAGAGGTAGGCGACGAGCTCGGCGACCTCCTCCGGTTCGATCAGCCGCTTGACGGCGGCGGGAGCGAGCATGATCTGCTCGACCACCTCGTCCCTGCCGATGCCGTGGGTGCCGGCCTGGGCGCCGATCTGATTCTCCACCAGGGGCGTGCGGACGTAGGCGGGGCTCACGCAGTTGGAGGTGACGCCGTGGGAGGCGCCCTCCAGGGCGATCGTCTTGGACAGCCCTTCGAGGGCGTGCTTGGCGGTGACGTACGCCGACTTGTAGGGCGAGGCGCGAAGCCCGTGGACCGAGGAGATGTTGACGATCCGGCCCCAGCCGCGCTCGTACATGCCCGGCAGGACCTCCCTGACCAGCAGGAAGGGCGCCTCGACCATCACCTTGAGGATCTTGGAGAACACCTCCGGAGGGAACTCCTCGATCGGGGCGACGTGCTGGAACCCGGCGTTGTTCACCACGATGTCCGTGCCGGGCGGGATCGCCCGTACGAAGTCCGGTTCCGACAGGTCCGCGACGACGGGTGTTCCCGAGATCTCCGCGGCGACCTTCGCCGCCGCCTCGGCGTCGATGTCGACCGCCAGCACGTGTGCCCCGGCCGCGGCCAGCCGGTGCGCGCAGGCGCGCCCGATCCCGCTGCCCGCCCCGGTCACCACGGCCTGCCGACCCGCTAGGTCAATCATGCTGCCGAATCTAGGCAATGACCCGAATCCCGGCCCATGTCGCCCACCCCCACACTCCGCCGTGTGTTTATGTGGCGGGTATCCGTCTCGGCCCGGGCTCGTCCTGCCGTCCGGCTCGGAGGACCTCGGCGGTGAAAGGCGGGAAGGGGGTCAACGTCCCGGTATCCACCGCGTGAGAAGCGACCGTCTTGCGTGTTTTTTCCAGTAAGTGAAGTTGACGCGGGCGGTCGATGTGACTGGGTGTTCTGGGCCCAGCACCCGTTCGATCACCGGTACTAGTACCGCGAACCGGTTTCTGGCGTCGACCGAGTTCCCTGTCTCCCCCGTCAGATCGGCGAGGTGGACACGGACGATCAGCGTGATCGGGTGTTCTGAGCCCAGTACCCGTTCGATCATCGGTACCAGCGCCGCCAGCTGATCCATCCCGTCGGCGGCGTCCCCCGCCTCGCTCATCCACACGGCGAGCCAGGCGCGGGCGGTCAACGTGTCCGGGTGTTCGGGACCCAGTACCCGCTTGAGCAGCGGTACCAGCGTCGTGAACTGGTCGCGGGCCCCGATCGCGTCTCCCGTCTCTCCCACGCAGATGGCGAGATCATTGCGAATGTTCAGCGTGACCGGGTGTTCGGGGCCCAGTATCCGTTCGGCCAGGGGTACCAGAGGCGTGAGGTGGTCCCGGGCACCGGCCGTGTCTCCCGTTTCTCCCATCCAGCGGGCAAGACCCCTCTGGATGTTCAACGTCGTACGGCTTTCCGGGCCCAGGGCATCCTTGGCCGCCGCTGCCAGCCAGGCGAACCGGTCCCGGGCGGCGGCGGCGTTCCCCGTTTCTCCCGTCCAGCGGGCGAGACTCGTCTGAACGCCCAACGTGTACGGGTGTCCGGAGCCCAGAACCTGTTCGACCAGCGGTGCCAGTGTCGCGAACCTGTCTCGAGCACCGGGCGCGTTCCCCGCATTCCCTGTCCAGTGGGCGAGACTCATCTGGACGCTCAACGTGGTGAGGTGTTCGGGGCCCAGTGCCCGTTCGGTCAGCGGTGCCAGCACCGTGAACCGGTCGCGGGCCTCGATGGGATCTCCCGCCTCTCCCGTCCAGGAGGCGAGGTTGGCGCGGGCGTCGAGTGTGGTGGGGTGTTCTGGGCCCAGTATCCGTTCGGTCAGCGGTGCCAGCACCGTGAACCGGTCGCGGGCCTCGATCACGTTCCCCATCTCCCCTGTCAATGAGGCGAGATTGACGCGGGCGGTCAGCGTGTCCGCGTGTTCCGGGCCCAAGGTGTCGTGCATGACGGCGTGACGCCGGTATTGCAGGGGGTGGGCGGTGTGGTGGTCACCGTTGGCGTGCAGGTAATCGACGATGGAGCCGATGGCAGGGGACTCGGGTGGCAGGACGGCAAGGGCGTGGGCCAGCAGCCGGGCGTAGGTGGACCAGGAGGAGGGATGCTCGGGTTCCGGGGGCAGCGCGGCCCGCAGCAGGGTGGCCGCGAGGGCCCTGTCGGCGGTGTGTTCGTCCTCGGTCAGCCCGTCCACGACGGCGGCCTGGACCTGACGGTGCACGCTCACCTCCGGGCCGTCCGGCGACAGGTCGACCACGCCGTAGGAGGACAGCAGCTCCAGCGCATCGGTGAGGGCGGTCTCCCCGGCGTCATCCAGGCCGTTCAGCACCGCGCGCGGCAGGTCGTCGGGTGCGTAGCAGGCCAGTACGCGCAGCACGCGGATCGCCAGGGGATCGGTGTGCTCGATCCGCGCGCTCGTCAGCGCCCACACGCGGGCCACCGCTCGATCGGCGTCGGAGCGCCGGCGCGATCCGGGGTCCGGGGCGTCCTCGGGGACGGTACGCAGCAGGTGCAGGTAACGGGGCAGGTCCACCCCAGGCGTATGGGAGATGTAGGCACCGGCCTGCCGGAGCGCCGGGTGTGACCATTCCAGTTCCGCGGCCAGTTCCGTGGCCTGGGCGCGGTCGGCGCCGGTCGCGGTGCCGATCGTGGTCAGCAGCAGCTTCACGGCGTCCGCGGGGGGCAAAGAAGTCAGCACTCCCCAACCCTGTCGCCCAAGGGTGATATCGCACCACGATGTCGCAAATCCGTTACCTCGCCCGTTCAGGCCCCAGAGCGTCCTTGAGCCGCAGGTGTCGACAGAGCATGGCTTCCCTGCGCGGATCCGTACCCGTCGCGACGGGGGTCGCGCGGCTCTCAGATGGTGACCGGGTACATGAGCGTGAGCTCGTCGCCGGGGAGGCCGCGGATGCCCCAGTTGACCTTGGGGGACTCCATGATCACGATTTCCAGGTCTTCGGCGGGGAGGTCGAGCGCCTCCCCGGCCCTGGTGAACAGGGCGCGGATCAGCGAGCGCTTGGCCTCGTCCGACCGGCCGCTGAAACAGGCGATCTCCACGATGAGGTACCGCTCGCTCCGCTGCGGGCAGATCATGTCCTCGGCGTCCAGCAGCAGGAACCGGTGGAACCGCTTGTCCTCGGGGAGTTGCCAGACGTCAACCAGGCAGCCGTGGACGGTGTCGGAGATCTCCTGACGCCGCTCGGACCACACATCTCTGCGGCCGTAGAACTTGATCTGGGTCATGTCCCGAGTCTCCCAGGCAACCGATCTACGGCGTCAATCGGGGCGCCGATCCACGACCGGCGGCCGGGACCGCCGGTCCGGTCACCGGTCCGCGACAGGCCGGGGGCACGGTCTACGAGGGCGGCCGGGTCATGGACAGCACGTCGAGCAACTCGTCGAGCCGCTCCTCGGTGAGGGTGCCGTTGGCGACGTGGCCGCGCTCGATGACGACCTCGCGGATGGTCTTGCGCTCCGCCAGGGCCTGCTTCGCTATCTTCGCGGCCTCCTCGTACCCGACGTACGGGTTGAGCGGGGTGACGATCGACGGCGACGACTCCGCGTACTCGCGCATGCGGTCGACGTTGGCGGTGATGCCGTGCACGCACCGGTCGGCCAGCAGCCGGGAGACGTTGGCGAGCAGCCGCACCGACTCCAGGACGTTGCGCGCGATGACCGGGAGCATCACGTTGAGCTCGAACGTGCCCGAGGCGCCGGAGAAGGCGATGGCCGCGTCGTTCCCGACGACCTGGGCGGCGACCATGGTCACCGCCTCGGGGACGACCGGGTTGACCTTGCCCGGCATGATCGAGGAACCGGGCTGCAGGTCGGGCAGGTTGATCTCGCCCAGTCCCGCCCGGGGGCCGGACCCCATCCAGCGCAGATCATTGGCGATCTTGTTGAGCGAGATCGCGACCGTGCGGAGCTGGCCGGAGAGCTCGACGACGGCGTCCCGGGCCCCCTGGGCCTCGAAGTGGTCGGGAGCCTCGGAGAACGGCAGCCCGGTGGCCTCGCGCAGCCTCTCGATGACCTTGGCCGCGAAGCCGGGAGGAGTGTTGACGCCGGTGCCGACCGCCGTGCCGCCCAGGGGCAGCTGGGCGAGGCGCGGGAGCGCGCTCCGCACCCGCGCGATGGCGTTGTCGATCTGAGTGGCGTACCCGCCGAACTCCTGTCCCAGCGTGACCGGGGTGGCGTCCATCAGGTGCGTGCGCCCTGCCTTGACCACGCCGTCGAACTCCAGCGACTTGTCCCGCAGCGCGGTGGCCAGGTGCCGCAGCGAGGGGATCAGGTGGTACGAGACCTCGGTCGTGGCGGCGACGTGGATGGACGTGGGGAACACGTCGTTGGACGACTGCGAGGCGTTCACATGGTCGTTGGGGTGGACGGGACGGCCGAGCCGCTCCTCGGCGAGGGTGGCGATCACCTCGTTGGCGTTCATGTTGGAGGAGGTGCCGGAGCCGGTCTGGAAGACGTCGACGGGGAACTCGCCGTCCCACTCGTTCTCCGCGACGTCGGTCGCGGCCTCGGCGATCGCCTGCGCCAGCTCCTTGTCGAGCACCCCCAGCTCCGCGTTGACCTCGGCGGCGAGTGCCTTGATCAGGCCGAGCGCCGCGATGTGCGGGACCTCCAGCCCGCGCCCGGAGACGGGGAAGTTCTCCACCGCCCGCTGGGTCTGCGCCCGCCACTTCGCACCCGCGGGAACCCGTACCTCACCCATCGAGTCATGCTCGATCCGATACTCGCTCATGAACCCAGTCTGCGTCCTGAAGGGGGAATCAAACCGGGTGGGAGCGGGTGGGTACGGGGTTCTCCTCGCGGGCGGTGCCCAGGACCTGCTCGGAAGTGCTCGTGGCCGTGCCCGGAAGCGCTCCGGGCCGTGCTCAGAAGAAGGCGGCCACCGTCAGAATCATGATCACCACGAGGGCGATCGCCGCCACGCCCATGAGGACGAGGACGCCGATCCGGGTCTTCTGCGACGGCGGCTTCCTCGGCCCTGGGCGGCCTGGGTCGGGCCGGGCGTTCTGGTTCGCGATCGCGAACAGGTCGGTGCCCAGGCCCGGGGAACGGTAGGCGCCGTCGGACGCCTCGGGGCCCGGCGGACGCCAGGGCTGCGCGGGCCCCGGCCCTCCCCGGTCGGGCGGGCCGCCGGCGCCGGGCGGCCGGTTGCCGGGGAAGAGCCTCAGCGGCGGAGGGGGCGCTTCGGAGTCAGGGGACCCCGGCCGTCCCTCGCCGGAGGCCGCGAACTCCGGATCGACCGGGGGGAAGCCGTGCGGCGGGGTGGCGGAGAGATCGGGTCTGCCGCTCACCGGGAACCCGTGGGGCGGGGTGGCCGCCGACTCGCTTCCCGGACCTCCGAAGGCCGCCGTCTCCTCGGCCGGCTCCTCGAAGGCACCCCGCCCGGACGCCCCGGGCCTCCCGAAGGCGCCACCGGGAGTCGCGGGTCCCCGCGCGACGGGGGTGCCGAGACCGGCGGGACCCTGCCGTCCCGCGACCGGTCTGCCCGGCTCCCCGAGAGGCGGCCGGTCCGGGTAGGGCGAGGTCGTCGGACGGCCGGAGGCCGGCGCCGGAGAGGCGGAGGGTTCGGCGGGCGCCGCCCCTCCGGGGATGCGCAGACCGTCCTTGGGGCGGATGACCACCATGGTGCGGTCGGCGTCGAAACCACCGGCGCCGTCCTCGGTGGCGTCGGGGCCTTCCGGCTCCTGCCCGGTGTCCGCCGTGTCCTCGGCGTCTTCGGCGTCCCCCGTGTCTTCGGTGTCTCCGGCGTCATCCACGAGCGGGATCTCGGAGGCCGGGGGAGACGGTGCGAAGGCGGGGGAGGAAGGGGCCGCGGCGGGCGCCGGGGGCGGGGGGAGGGACTCCGCCAGGTGCGAGGGGGTGTCGGCCACCGCCCGGAGCAGCGCGCCCGCCTGGGCGGCCGTCAGCCGCGTCGTGTGGTCCTTCTCCAGCAGCTGCTCGAGCACCGGGCGCAGCGGTCCCGCCTGGGTCGGCGGGTCGACCTGCTCGCTCATCAGCGCGGCCAGGGTCTCCGCCACCGAGGACCGCTCGTAGGCCGGGCGGCCCTCGACCGCGAAGTACAGCGTGGCGCCGAGGGACCACAGGTCCGACTCGGGCCCGGTGTGCTCGCCGCGTGCCCGCTCGGGCGCGGTGTATCCGGGGGAGCCGATCACCATGCCGGTCTTGGTGAGGCTCGTGTCGCCCTCCGCCTTGGCGATACCGAAGTCGGTGAGGACCACCCGGCCGCTCTCGGTGATCAGCACGTTGCCGGGCTTCACGTCGCGGTGCAGGACCCCCTGGGCGTGGGCCGCGCGGAGCGCCCCCAGCAGGTCGGCCCCGATCTCGGCGACGAGGCGGGGTGGGAGGGGACCCTCCTCCTCGATCACCTGCTCCAGGGAACGCGCCTGCACGAGCTCCATGATGATCCAGGGGCTGCCGTCCTCGACGATGGCGTCGTGGACGGTGGCCACCGAGGGGTGGCTGATGCGGGCGGCCGTACGACCCTCGCGGATCATCCGTTCCCGAAGTTCGGTGCGCTGCGCCTCGGTGAGGCCGGGCTCCTGGCGGATCTCCTTGATGGCGACCTCACGGCCGAGGGAACGGTCGTGGGCTTTCCAAACGGTGCCCATCGTGCCCCGGCCGAGCGGCGCGATCAGCTCGTAACGGTCCGCGAGCACACGCGTCTGCTGTTCCGGCATGAGAAGAAGATAGCCATTCCACCTTGAGAAGCGCTTTACCCGCGCTTACGGAGTTCCCTCGGCCAGAGAAGACGCGGGAGGACCAACCTTATGAAGGGTGTCATAAAACGGACAATTGGGCGATAGGTTGGCGAAATCTCCATCGGCTTCCGGTGGACGCCCTCGCCGGGACGCCGGTGCGCGCGAAGCTGGGGTGTCGGCCCCGACGCGGGCCCCGACGGCGGCGGGGGCGATCCGGGTGAGGAGGGCCGCGGTGCCGGGGGCGGCGCGGAGCCGACCCGGTGCAGCCCGCGGTGCTGCGAGCGGCGGCTGAACGGCGGAGCCGACGCCCCGTCGGACCCGCCCGCGGACGGCCTGCCGTCGGGCCGCCCGGGGGGCCTGGGGAAGGACTCCTCGGCCATCCCGCCGGCCGCCACCCTGGCGAGCATCATCGAGGCCCGTCCCGCCTCGAGCCGGGAGTTCGGGTCGATCGTGAGGAGGCCGCGCAGCACCGGCGTGAGCGGTCCGGCCCGCTCCATGGGGATCGGCTCGCCACTGGTCAGCGCGGCGAGCGCGGCCGCCGCCGTACGGCGCCCGTGCAGGCCCCGGCCCTCGACGGCGGTGTAGAGGGTCGCGCCGAGCGACCACAGGTCGCCGGCCGGGCTGGCCTTGGCCCCCAGCACGCGCTCGGGGGCGATGTATCCGGCGGAACCCAGCACGATGCCCGCCTGGGTGATCGACACGTCGCCCTCGAGCGCGGCCAGGCCGAAGTCGGTGAGCACGGCCCGGTCGTCGGTCACCAGGACGTTGCTCGGCTTCACGTCGCGGTGGAGGATCCCCTTGGCGTGCACGGCGCGCAGCGCCCCCAGGACCTGCCTGCCGATCTCGGCCACCTGGCGCGGCGGCAGCGGTCCGTGGTCCTGGAGGAGCTGCTCCAGCGATCGGGCGCGGAGCAGCTCCATCACGATCCAGGGGCGCTCGTCCTCGGTGACGACGTCGAAGACGGTGATGACGGAGGGGTGGGCGACCATCGCGGTCGCGCGTCCCTCGCGCTCGGTCCTGGCGCACAGCTCGGCACGGAGCTCCTCGTCGAGGACCAGGGGGAGGCGGACCTCCTTGACGGCCACCTCGCGGTTGAGCAACTCGTCGTGTGCTCGCCAGACGGTGCCCATGCCACCGCGCCCCACCGGCTCCGACAGCCGGTAGCGCGCTGCGAGAAGGTATCCGGGCGGCGCACGCATGTGGTGCAGCTTACCGATTTGCGTAATGCGACCAGTAGAGACGGGGCCGAATCTTCTTGCCAACTTGGGTCAGATTTTCGCGCTCGTGACTGTTGAGAAACGTTGCGTGACATCTGACCAATCGACCAGGCTCCACAGCTTCTCTCCATAATCGGGCCGTACGTGGCGGTACTGGAGGTAATGGGCGTGCTCTCCGACGTCGAACACCAGCAGCGGGGTGGAGTTCGTCCCGACATTGCCGTGGTGGTCGTAGACGTGCTCGACGACCAGACAGCGACCCGGCTATCCCCTGGAGGTGGACTGGGCGTGACTGAACATGAGATTGGTAGTTCCAACTATGATAGTTGGAACTACCAATCTCATGTTCAGTGTCGGAGAGTGGATGATCGCAAAACCGGACCGCCTCTTCGGTCGTGACGTGGAATGGGATGAGCTCTCGGAGTTCGTCATGTCTCCTGTTCCCGGGGCAACGTTGGGCCTGGTCTACGGCCGGCGGAGGCAGGGCAAGACGCTGATGCTCGAACTGCTCGCCAGAGAGACGGGCGGATTCCTGTTCGCGGCCACCCAGCAGAGCGAGCGGCAGAACCTCGCGGATCTCGGTGCCGCCTACGCGGCCTTTCGCGGACTGGGCGTGCCCGTCGTCTTCGGCACCTGGCGTGACGCGCTGGACGAACTGCTGCGTCTCGGCGAGGAGCGGGCCGTACCCGTCATCGTCGACGAGTTCCCCTACCTGACCGCGACGACCCCCGCCCTGCCCTCGTACCTCCAGGCGGCGCTCAGCCCGCTCGGCCACGCGAAGGAGCGCACGCGGACCAGGATGATCCTCTGTGGCAGCGCTCTCACCACCATGGCCCAGCTTCTCGGTGGTGGAGCGCCGCTTCGCGGACGAGCCTCGCTGGAGCTGGTCGTCCGGCCGTTCAGATTCCGCGACGCCGCCGCCTTCTGGAACGCCGGCCACGACCCCGAGCTCGCGTTCCGGCTGAACGCCCTGGTCGGCGGGACTCCGGCCTACCTTGAGATGTGCGGTGGATCCGGGCCGGCCGACCTCGCGGCGTTCGACAGATGGGTGGAGCGCCGTCTGCTCAACCCGGCCTCGGCCATGTTCCGCGAGGGTGCGCTCCTGCTCAGGGAGGAGCCCTCGATCGCCGATCCGACCTCTTACGCCGCCACGTTGAGCGCTCTCAGCGCCGGTAACCATCGGCGTTCGGAGATCGCCTCGGCGCTCGGCCGCCCGAGCAGCGCCCTGGCTCACCTGCTGTCGGGGCTTCAGGACATCGGCCTGATCGAGCAGGTCGACGACGCCCTGCGGGACAAGCGCGCCCTGTTCCGCGTCGCGGAACCCGTCGTCCGCTTTCATCAGCTGCTCATCCAGCGGCACGAGCCGGAACTGGTCGTACGGCGAGCGGCCCAGGTCTGGGCCGCCAACGCGGACACGGTCTCAGGGAAGATCTACGGTCCTCACTTCGAGGACCTCTCCAGGGAGTGGTGCCTCGAACACGCCGCCGCCGAAACCCTCGGAGGTGTCGCGGCGGCCGTCCAGCCCACGCAGATCCCCTGCAAGGAGCACCGGCAGGGCCACGAACTGGACATCGTGGTGACCGAGACGGCTCCGTTCGCCGCCGACAGGATCATCGCGATCGGGGAGGCCAAAGGCACGACCACCCCCATCCCCCTCGCCGAGCTCCAGCGCCTCGAACACCTGCGGGGGCTGCTTCCCGGCGCGAAGGTCACCGCGCCGCCCAAGCTCCTGCTGTTCTCCCGGTCGGGCTTCACCGCCGACCTCGCGCACACCGCCGCACGGCGCTCCGACGTCGAACTCGTCGACCTCGGGCGCCTGTACGGCGGCTCCTGAAAGGGCGGCGCCCCGTCAGGGGGCGATCAGCGGCGGCCGATGGTCAGGACGGGGCCGGTGGAGTCGGTGAAGAAGTCCTCGCCCTTGTCGTCCACGACGATGAAGGCGGGGAAGTCCTCGACCTCGATCTTCCAGACGGCCTCCATGCCCAGCTCGGGGTATTCCAGGACCTCCACCTTCTTGATGCAGTCCTGGGCGAGGCGGGCGGCGGGGCCGCCGATGGAGCCGAGGTAGAAGCCGCCGTGGGTCCGGCACGCGTCGGTGACCTGCTTGGAGCGGTTGCCCTTGGCGAGCATGACCTTGGAGCCTCCGGCCGCCTGGAAGCGTTCGACGTAGGAGTCCATCCGCCCGGCGGTGGTGGGACCGAAGGAGCCCGAGGCGTAGCCCTCGGGGGTCTTGGCGGGCCCGGCGTAGTAGACCGCGTGGTTCTTGAGGTATTCCGGCATCTCGCCGCCCGCGTCCAGCAGCTCGCCGATCTTGGCGTGCGCGATGTCGCGGGCGACCACCAGCGGCCCGGTCAGCGACAGGCGGGTCTTGACCGGGTATCGGGTCAGCTCGGCGAGGATCTCCGGCATCGGTCGGTTGAGGTCGATCTTGACGACGTCGTCCGAGAGGTGGTCGTCCGTGGTCTCCGGCAGGAACCTCGCCGGGTCGGTCTCCAACTGCTCCAGGAAGACCCCCTCGGGGGTGATCTTCGCCAGGGCCTGGCGGTCGGCGCTGCAGGAGACCGCGATGGCGACGGGGCAGGAGGCGCCGTGGCGGGGGAGGCGGATGACGCGGACGTCGTGGCAGAAGTACTTGCCGCCGAACTGCGCGCCGATGCCGAGCTTCTGGGTGAGCTCGAAGACCTTGGCCTCCAGCTCGGTGTCGCGGAAGCCGTGGCCCGAGGGGGATCCCTCGGTGGGGATGGAGTCCAGGTAGCGGGCGCTGGCGTACTTGGCGGTCTTCAGGGCGAACTCGGCGGACGTGCCGCCGACGACGATCGCCAGGTGGTACGGCGGGCAGGCGGCGGTCCCGAGGGAGCGGATCTTCTCCTCCAGGAACTGGAGCATCCGCTTCTCGTTGAGCACCGCCTTCGTCTCCTGGTACAGGAACGACTTGTTGGCGCTGCCGCCACCCTTGGCCATGAACAGCAGCTTGTACTCGTCGGGGTGGCCGCCCGGGTCCTCGGCGTAGAGCTCGATCTGCGCGGGGAGGTTGGAGCCGGTGTTCTTCTCCTCCCACATGGTGAGGGGGGCCATCTGGGAGTAGCGCAGGTTCAGCCGGGTGTAGGCGTCGTAGACCCCGCGCGAGATGTGCTCGGCGTCGGCGCCGTCGGTGAGCACGTGGCGGCCGCGCTTGCCCATCACGATCGCGGTGCCGGTGTCCTGGCACATCGGGAGCACGCCGCCCGCCGAGATCGACGCGTTCTTCAGCAGGTCGAGGGCGACGAAGCGGTCGTTCCCGCTCGACTCGGGGTCCTCGATGATCTTGCGGAGCTGGGCGAGATGGGACGACCGCAGGTAGTGGGAGATGTCGTGGATCGCGTTCTCGGTGAGGAGCCGCAGCGCCTCGGGCTCGACCTCCAGGAACCTGCGGCCCGCGGCCTCGACGACCCGTACCCCCTCGGCGGTGATCAGACGGTACTCCGTCTCGTCCGGTCCCATGGGAAGCAGGTCGGTGTAGTCGAACTCGGGCATCGTCGTCGATCCTCCGTGCGGGCGCTGTTTTCCCTAGAGGGTACGGCCTCGCGTTCACGCTCCGTCCTCGCGGTCGGTGCGGTGGACTCCCTCCTCCGAGCCGCATATCAGCGCGTGGACATATAACGCTAAATCAGCACATTTGGGACAAGCATTAGTGGGCTATGCGTCTTTTGGGCACATATGTCCGAATGTACAGGGAAAGGTGAGAGGAGCCGGGCCGAGCGTCCGGCGGAAGCTGGGGGACACCATGAACATCGGAAACGCCGTCCTGGCCGGAAACATCGTCCTGCTGGCGATCGTGGCCATCTTCGTGGTGGCCGGCCTCGGCGTGTCACTCATAGCCATCACGCTGACGAGCATCAAGGAATCCAACGGCCGTACCCCCCAATGGCCGGTGAGCTGGCCGGAGCCCCCGCTGACCCTCTCCCGGCAGCGGCTGAAGGTCGCCTCGGGCAGGGCGAGACTGCCCTCGCAGCAGGTGACCCTGCCCCTGCGGCGGGCCGGTGAGTCCGCGCGGCAGATCAGCCTGCCCCAGCGGGTCGAGATCCCCCGGCAGCGGCTCGCTCCGCCTCAGCCGGTCGAGGTGCCCCCGCAGCGGGTGAGCCCGCTGAGCTGAGGCCGACGACGATGCCGGTGACCACGAGCGCGGCGCCGAGCAGGTCGGGCACCGCCGGCGCGCCCATGCCGAGGACGGCGCCGGTGACGATGGCGCCGACCGGGATCAGCCCGGCGAACAGCCCCGCCCTTCCCGGGCCGAGCCGGGGCAGGGCGTCGTACCAGAGGAAGAACGCCACGGTCGTCACGATCAGCGCCTGGTAGCCCAGGCCCGCCGCCTCGGAGACGGTCGGCACGCGGAACATCGCGGTGCCGTCCGCGAGCAGGCCGGCGATCACCAGCATCGGCACGGCCAGCGTCACCGAGTACGCCGAGACGCGTACCGCGCCCAGCTTCGGCAGCAGCGGGATGGCCAGCAGGGAGAAGCAGAGCTCGCAGCCCAGCGCGCCCAGCGACCAGAGCAGCCCGGGCAGGTCGCCGGTGCCCAGACCGGCGGCCACCGTCGCCCCGGCGGCGACCAGCGCCGCCGCCCCGAGGAGCCGGGGCGAGGGGCGCCCGCCGAGCAGGGCCAGCGCGAGCGGCACGGTGCCGAGGACGGTCCCGACCAGGGCCGGGCCGCCGTACCGGGTGGCCTCGACCACGCACACGTTGAAGATCACCAGTCCCGTCAGGGAGAGCGTCGCCAGCAGCGCCGTCTCGCGGGCCGTGAGCCGCACGAACCGCAGTCCCGCGACCCGGGCGACGGTGAGCAGGGCCGCGGCCGCCAGCAGGTGGCGCAGAGCCTGGCCGCCGTAGACCGGGTAGTCCCCGATCACCCCGGCGACCGCCGCCAGGGTGCCCACCAGGAACATCGCCGTCGCGGCCTGGACCGGACCGCGCGACTCCCGCAGGCCGGCGGGGCGGGTGGTGGGGCGGGTGGTACTGACATCCACGTTCATGTGCGGAATGCTAGGAAGCCAATGGCACCCCTGTCGGGTCCAATACGGCAGCGGAACAGAGGACCAATTGGCCGATCTGCACCTCGTCGTCGACCGGGCGGCGGGCGGCGTCGCCGCCCAGATCGCCCGCGAGCTCCGCGAGGCGGTACGCCGCGGGCGGCTGGCCGCGGGGGTCAGGCTGCCTGCCAGCCGCGAGCTGGCCAGGGATCTCGGCCTCTCCCGGGGCGTGGTGGTCGAGGCGTACGAGCAGCTCGTCGCCGAGGGGTTCCTGATCTCCCGGATCGGGGCGGGAACCACCGTGGCCCCCGCCGCGGGCCGTCCCGCCGCCCGCCCCGTCCCTCCCGAGCGCCCCACCGGTCCTGACGGCTCTTCCCGGACGCCGGAGGGTCCGCCGCGCGCCGGGTCCCGGCCCGCGGAGGCCCGCGGCGCGGAAGGGGATCGCGAGCCGTACCACGGGCGCCGCTCCACCGCGCCCGACCTGGGGGCGTTCCCCAGGGAGCGGTGGCTGGCCTCGATGCGCAGGACGCTCGCCGCGCTGCCCGCGGAGGCCCTGGACTACGGCGATCCCGGCGGTGTCCCGGCGCTGCGCGAGGAGCTGGCCGCCTATCTCAGGAGGGTCAGGGCGGCCGATGTGAGCCCGGACAACCTGGTGATCGTGGGCGGGGTGGCCCAGGGGGTCAGCCTCACGATCCAGGCGCTCGCGGGGAGGCTTCCCCAGGGCCCCTCGCCCCACGATCTGGGCTGGTTCGTCCGGCGGGCCTCGCGTCCGGCGCCGCCCCCCGGCCGGATCCGGCTGGCGGTCGAGGACCCGGCCGGGGGACGACAGCTCCCGCTGCTGCACGCCGCGGGCGCGGACCTGGTCGCCGTCCCGGTGGACGGCGAGGGCGTCGACGTCGGGGCCCTGGCCGCGACCGGGGCGCGCGCGGTGCTGCTCACCCCCGCGCACCAGTACCCGACGGGCGTCGTGCTCTCGCCCCGCCGCCGCGCCGAGCTGATCGAGTGGGCCGCCGCGACCGGAGCGGCGATCCTGGAGGACGACTACGACGCGGAGTTCCGCTTCGACCGCGACCCGGTGGGCTGCCTGCAGGGCCTCGCCCCGGACCGGGTGATCCTGATCGGGAGCGTCAGCAAGTCCCTGGCCCCGGGGCTCCGCCTGGGCTGGGTGGCCGCGCCGCCCGAGATCGCCGAGTCGCTGCGGCTGGCCCGCGGCGAGCTGGACCTGGGCTCGCCCGTCCTGGAGCAGTACGTCCTGGCCGACTTCGTCACGACCGGCGGCTACGACCGGCACCTGAGAAGGATGCGCCGGGAGTACCGCGCCCGCCGCGACGCCTTCGCGCTGGCGCTCGGCGAGCACCTTCCCGAGATCACGGTGTGGGGCGTCTCCGCCGGGCTCCACCTGCTCGCCGAGCTGCCGTACGGGTGGGACGAGACGGCGGTGGCGGAGACGGCCCAGGAGTGCGGGCTCGCGGTCGAGCCGGTGGGCCCGATGCGGCACGCCCCGGGCCCGCCCGCGCTGGTGATGGGCTTCGCCCGCCTGCCCGCCCGCCGCGCCGACGCGACGATCCGCGCCTTCGCGGACGCCCTGCGCCGTCGCCCCGCCCCGTGAGCAAGCCTCCCACCTGCGAACACGTTCACGCCGGAGCTTCCGGTACGGTCCGATGGATCGTCTGGATGTCCTGACAAATTCTTGACGGCTTCTGACTCCTCGCTTAGAACTGGAGATCGACCGCTTTCTTCTTCGGAGGCACGATGCGTGTTGGACTACTGGGACTCGGCAGGATCGGGGCGTTCCACGCCGCGACCCTGGCGGCGCATCCCGGGGTCGAGGAGCTGGTGGTGAGCGACGCGGACGGCGGGCGGGCGGCGGAGGTGGCCGCCAGGCTGGGAGCCCGGGTGGGGGACGCGTTCGACAGCGACGCGGTGGTGGTCGCCACTCCCACGGCGACCCACGCCGAGCTGCTGATGCGCGCCTGCGCCGAGGGGGTGCCGGCGTTCTGCGAGAAACCGGTGGCGCCCGGCGTACGGGACACCCTCCGCGTGCTCGACGCGGCCAGGCGGAGCGGCACGGTCGTGCACATCGGCTTCCAGCGGCGCTTCGACGCCGGGTACGCCGCGGCGAGGAGGGCGCTGGCCGGCGGCGAGCTGGGCACGCTGTACCGGGTGCACATGGTGAGCGCCGACCCCTGCCCGCCCGACCCCGGATACATCCCGATGTCCGGTGGCATCTACCGCGACTGCCACATCCACGACTTCGACATCCTGCGCTGGGTCACCGGCAGGGAGGCCGACACCGTCTACGCGACCGGCGCCAACCGGGGCGAGGCGTTCTTCGCCGAGGCGGGGGACGTCGACAACAGCGCCGCGCTGCTCACCATGGACGACGGCACGCTCGTCACCCTTCAGGGGTCGCGGTACAACGGCGCCGGGTACGACGTGCGGATGGAGCTGGCGGGCACCCTGCGGACCTGGGCGGTCGGCCTCGACCCGCGCGTGCCGCTGACCAGCGCCGAGGGCCTGCAGCCGCCGGGCGAGCCCTGGCCCGACTTCGCGGCCAGGTTCGAATCCGCCTACGTCGCCGAGCTCGACGCGTTTCTCCGCGCGGCGCGAGGGGAGACGGAGAGTCCCTGCACTGTCGAGGACGCCCTCGCGGCGCTCTATCTCGCCGAGGCCGCGGAGCTCTCCCGGCGCGAGGGTCGTCCGGTGCGCGTCACGGAGGTGATCGTGTGAGAAGAGGCGACCCGGTGAGAGAGACCGGCTCCGCCGGCGGAGGTGGTCCGGTGCGAACGGCCGGCGCGCCCATTTCCTGGGGGGTCTGCGAGGTCCCCGGCTGGGGGCGGCAACTGGATCGTTCCCAGGTGCTCGCCGAGATGCGGGAGCTGGGCCTGACGGCCACCGAGCTCGGCCCCGAGGGGTTCCTGCCGCCCTCGCCGACGCGCTGCCGCTCCCTTCTCGCGGAGTACGGGCTGCGGGCGGTGGGCGGGTTCGTCCCCGTCGTCCTGCACGAGGCCGACCACGACCCGCTCCCGGTCGTCCGGGCCGCGATGCGCGCCTTCATGGACGGCGAGGTGGACGTGGTCGTGCTGGCCGCCTCCACCGGCGGTGAGAGCTACGACGCCAGGCCGGAGCTGGACGCGGCCGCCTGGAAGATCCTCATGGGCAACCTGCGCCGGATCCTCAAGAACGCCAAGGAGTTCGGCAGGACCGTCACCCTGCACCCGCACATCGGGACCGTGGTGGAGAACCGGGAGGAGGTCCAGCGGGTGCTCGACGGCAGCGCGATGCCGCTCTGCCTCGACACCGGCCACCTCCTCGCGGGCGGCACCGACCCCGCGGAGCTGGTCTCCCACGCCGCGGAGCGGATCGCGCACGTCCACCTCAAGGACGTGGACGCCGCCGTGGCCGGGCGGGTCAGGGCGGGCGAGCTGACCTACACCCGGGCGGTGAAGGACGGCCTCTACCGCCCGCTGGGCCGGGGCGACGTGGATCTCCCCGCCATCGTCGGCGGCCTGACCAGGGCCGGGTACGGCGGCTGGTACGTCCTGGAGCAGGACGTCGTGCTGGGTCCCGCCGACGGCGCTCCCGGTGCTCCCGGTGCTCCCGGTGCTCCCAGGGGTTCCGGCGACCCCAAGGAGAACGTCCGCGAGAGCCTGGCGTACCTGAGGAAGCTCACCGGCGACGAGACCGGGCCGTCCGGAGGCGGTGGGGCCGGCGAGCCGGCGGGCGGCGCGGCCGGGATCGACGGGGCCGGGATCGGCGGGGTGTCTCCCGGTGAGCCGCCCGGCGGGGGAGGCGCATGATCGAGGTTCTGGCCATGGGGCGGGCCGGGGTCGACATCTACCCGCTGCAGGTGGGGGTGTCGCTGCGCGAGGTCGAGACCTTCGGCAAGTATCTGGGCGGCAGCCCCACCAACGTGGCCGTGGCCGCCGCCCGGCTGGGCCGCTCCAGCGCGGTGATCACCAGGACCGGGGACGACCCGTTCGGGCTCTTCGTGCACGACGCGCTGCGCGAGTACGGGGTCGACGACGGCTTCGTCACCCCGGTCGCGCACCTGCCCACCCCGGTGACGTTCTGCGAGATCCGGCCGCCGGACGACTTCCCCCTCTACTTCTACCGCTTCCCCAAGGCCCCCGACCTGGAGATCTTCCCCGAGGAGCTGGATCTGGAGGCCGTCGCAGGAGCCCGGCTGTTCTGGGCGACCGTCACCGGGCTGTCCCAGGAGCCCTCCCGGAGCGCGCACCTCGCGGCCTGGCGGGCCAGGGGACGCGTGCCGCACACCGTGCTGGACCTCGACTACCGCCCGATGTTCTGGTCCGGCGCGGAGGAGGCCCGCGAGCAGGTGCGCGAGGCCCTGCGCCACGTCACGGTGGCGGTGGGGAACCGGGACGAGGCCGAGGTGGCGACCGGCACCCGCGAGCCGCACGAGGCGGCCGCGGCGCTGCTGGCGGCGGGCGTCGAGCTCGCGATCGTGAAGCGGGGGGCGGGCGGGGTGCTCGGCATGACCGCGGGCGAGACGGTGGAGGTGCCGCCGGTGCCGGTGGAGGTGGTCAACGGCCTCGGCGCGGGAGACGCCTTCGGCGGTGCCCTCTGCCACGGTCTCCTCGAAGGCTGGCCCCTGGAGACCACGTTGCGGTTCGCCAACGCGGCCGGGTCCATCGTCGCGGGACGGCTGGCCTGCGCCCCGGCCATGCCACGGATCGACGAGGTGATGGACGTGCTCGGCGCGAGCGGTGACGGCCGGACAGGGCGGGGAGGCACATGAACGAGCGAGAGCACCGGACGCTCCTCGACACGCGGGCGCGGTTTCCCGGGCGGATCGCCGAGGCGGCGGCGGCGCGGCGGCGCGGGAGACCGCTGGAGGAGCGTGACCGGCTCCTGATCATCGCCGCGGACCACACCGCCAGGGGCGTCGTCGGCGTCGGCGGCCGTCCCGGGGCGATGGAGAGCCGCGTCGAGCTGCTGGAACGCCTGTGCGTGGCGCTGGCCAGGCCCGGCGTGGACGGCGTGCTCGGCACCCCCGACATCGTCGAGGACCTCCTGCTGCTCGGCGTGCTGGAGGGCAAGGTCGTGATCGGGTCGATGAACCGGGGCGGCCTGCACGGGTCGGCCTTCGAGTTCGACGACCGCTTCACCGCCTACGACACCTCCTCGATCGTCAGGACACGCCTGGACGGCGGCAAGATGCTCTGCCGGATCGGCATGGACGACCTCACCACCGCCCGCACCCTGGAATCGTGCGGCCGGGCCGTCACCGAGCTGGCCTCGCACGACCTGGTCGCGATGGTCGAGCCGTTCTGGTCCCGGCGGGCGGGCGGCGCGGTCACCCACGACCTGTCGCCCGAGGGGGTCATCCGGTCCATGCACGTCGCCCAGGGGCTCGGCGCGACCTCCGCGCGCACCTGGCTGAAGATCCCGGTCGTGGACGGCATGGAACGGGTGATGCGGGCCACCACGCTGCCGACGCTGCTCCTCGGGGGCGACCCGGGCGGCGCGCCGGAGCTCACCTACGCGGCCTGGCGTGAGGCTCTGCGACTTCCCGGCGTGCGGGGTCTGGTGGTGGGCCGCGCGTTGCTGTATCCCTCCGATGACGACGTGGCCGCGGCCGTCGACACCGCCGCGGCGATGCTGGAGGTGACATGAACGGGAGACCGGGCCGGAACCGCATCGGCGCGGGTACGAACGGGAGACCGGACCGGAACCGCGACGGCGAGGGCACGCGCGAAAGACCGGATCGGGGCGGCGACGGCGACGGCGAGGAGCGGCCATGACCTTCATCCCCGCGGGAAGCACCGCGCGGGCGCCGTGGGCGCTGTCGATCACCCCGGAGGCGGCCGGGTGGACGTACGCGGGGCTCCGCGTGCTCTGCCTGTCCGGCGAGGGCGTGGAGTTCGGCACCGGTGACGAGGAGATGCTGGTCCTGCCGCTGTCGGGCACGTGCGTGGTCGAGTGCGACGGGGAGCGGCTCACGCTGGACGGCAGGACCTCTGTCTTCCACGCGGTCACCGACTTCGCGTACCTGCCCGTCGGCGCGACCGCGCGGATCACCGGCGAGGGCCGCTTCGCCCTCCCCGCCGCCCGCGCGACCAGACGTCTCCCCGTGCGGTACGGCCCCGCGCGGGCGGTCCCCGTCGAGGTGCGCGGGACGGGGCCGGCCAGCCGCCAGGTCAACAACTTCTGCGCCCCCGACGCCTTCGACTGCGACAAACTCGTCGCGGTGGAGGTGCTGACCCCCGGCGGCAACTGGTCGTCGTACCCGCCGCACAAGCACGACACGGCCTCCGAGCGCGAGGCCGTGCTGGAGGAGATCTACTACTTCGAGGGCGGTCCCGGCTACCAGCGGGTGTACGGCACCCACGACACCCTGGCCGAGGTGGCCGCCGGAGACGTGGTGCTCGTGCCCAGCGGCTACCACGGCCCGTCGATGGCGGCCCCCGGCTACGACCTCTACTACCTGAACGTGCTGGCCGGGCCCGCGCCCGAGCGGTCGATGGCCTTCTGCGACGACCCCCGGCACGCCTGGATCCGCGCCTCGTGGGCACAGCAGCCGATCGACCCGAGGCTTCCGATGACAAAGGCCTTGTAAGGCCCTCTGAGGGGTTGCGATGAGACTCACCGTGGCACAGGCGCTCCTGCGGTTCCTCGCGAACCAGTGGTCGGAGCGCGACGGAGTGGAACACCGGCTGGTGGCCGGATGCCTGGGCATCTTCGGCCACGGCAACGTCGCCGGGATCGGGCAGGCCCTGGCCGAACGGGGGGCGGGCACGGACGGCGACCTCCCGTACTACCTGGCGCGCAACGAGCAGGCCATGGTGCACACCGCCGTCGGCTACGCGCGGGCCCGCAACCGGCTGTCCGCCTTCGCCTGCACCTCCTCGATCGGCCCCGGCGCCACCAACATGGTCACCGGGGCGGCGCTGGCCACGATCAACCGGATCCCGGTGCTGCTGCTGCCCGGCGACGTCTTCGCCACCCGCGCCGCCGACCCGGTCCTGCAGCAGCTGGAGGACCCCCGCTTCCCCGACGTGACCGTCAACGACGCGCTGCGTCCCGTCTCCCGGTTCTTCGACAGGATCAACCGGCCCGAGCAGCTCCTCGCGGCCCTCCCGGCCGCGATGCGGGTGCTGGCCGACCCGGCCGAGACGGGCGCGGTCACCCTGGCGCTGCCGCAGGACGTGCAGGCGGAGGCGTACGACTGGCCCGAGGAGCTGTTCGCCCGCCGGGTGTGGCACGTGGCGCGGCCCGTCCCCGAACCCGCCGCGCTGGCGCGGGCGGCCGAGCTGGTCAGGCGGTCGCGGCGGCCGTTGATCGTGGCGGGGGGCGGGGTGGTCTACAGCGAGGCGTGGGAGACGCTGGCCGCGTTCGCCGCCGACCACGGCGTCCCGGTGGGGGAGACCCAGGCGGGCAAGGGGACGCTGCCGTACGACCACCCCTGCGCGGTCGGCGCGATCGGGCACACCGGCACCGCCGCCGCCAACGACCTGGCCCGCGACGCCGACCTGGTCATCGGGGTCGGCACCCGCTACACCGACTTCACCACCGCCTCCCGCACCCTGTTCGGCGAGGCCGCGTTCCTCAACGTCAACGTCGCGGCCTTCGACGCCGCCAAGCACTCCGGCGAGATGCTCGTCGCCGACGCCCGCGAGGCACTGCGCGCCCTGGACCTCGGCGACTGGAGCGCCGATCTCGGCTGGACCGCCAGGGCGACGCGCCTGACCCACGAGTGGCAGGAGCAGGTCTCCCTGCTGACGACCGGGGACGCACTGACCCAGCCGGTGGTGCTCGGCATGGTCAACGAGGTGGCCCGGCCCTCGGACGTGGTGGTCAACGCGGCCGGGTCGATGCCCGGCGACCTGCACAAGCTGTGGCGCGCGAGCGACCCGAAGTCCTACCACGTCGAGTACGGCTACTCCTGCATGGGCTACGAGATCGCCGGGGGGCTCGGGGTGAAGCTGGCCGCGCCCGAGCGCGAGGTGTTCGTGCTGGTCGGCGACGGGTCCTACCTGATGATGGCCCAGGAGATCGCCACCGCCGTGCAGGAGGGCGTCAAGCTCGTCGTCGTGCTGGTCGACAACCGGGGCTTCGCCTCCATCGGCGGGCTGTCGGAGGCGGTCGGCGCGGGGCGCCTGGGCACCGCCTACCGGATGCGCGGGGCCGGGGGCGCGCTGGACGGGGCACTGCTCCCGGTCGACCTGGCCGCCAACGCCGCCAGCCTGGGCGCCGACGTGATCCGCGCCGACGGCCCCGAGTCCCTGCGGGTGGCGCTCACCAAGGCGAGGGAGGCCGTCGGCACCACCGTCGTGTACGTCGAGACGGTGCCGGGTCCCGCTCCGCAGACCACGGCCTGGTGGGACGTCCCGGTGGCGGAGGTGTCGGGGCTGCCGGAGGCGCGGCGGGCCCGCGCCGCCTACGAGCAGGCCAAACGGGACCAGCGCACCTACCTGTGAGGTCCTGCCGCGACCGGGGCCGTGGCCGTGCGGCGGGTTCCGGCACCTGCGGGGTCCCCGGGGTCCCCGGGGTCCCCGGGGTCACGGCCGTGCGGCGGGTTCCGGGTCCGGCTGGAAGCCCCTGGCGAGGAACACGATCAGTACCACCAGGACGGCGGCGGGCACGAAGGCCACCCGGATGTCCACCGTGTCGTTGAGTGTCCCGACCACGGCGACGCCGACGAGGACGCCGACGTAGTTGAACATGTTGACCCGCGCGATCGCGGTCTCCGCCCCGGCACCCAACCGGCCCGCGGCCGAGAACGACTGCGGGGCGATGACGGACAGGCCGACGCCGATCAGGCCGAACGACACGACGGCCACCGCGACGCCGGGCGCCACGACGACCCCCAGCGTGCCCGCGGCCGCGATCACCGCGCCCGCCCGGACCACCGGCGCCGGACCGTACCTGCGGACGGCGAGATCGCCGGGGACGCGGGCCAGGAGCATGGTCGCCTGGTAGGCGAGGTAGGCGAACGGCACCAGCCAGCCGCTCGCCGCCAGCGCCTTCTCCATGTAGACCGTGCTGTAGCTGGAGACCGCCGCGTCGCCGACGTACAGGAACGCCATCGCCAGGCAGAGCGGGATGATCGGCCGCCACGGCACCTTGACCGCCGCGGGCGCGGCCCGCTCGGCGGACCTCTCCTCCTCCCGCCCGTAGAGGCGCGGAAGCACGATCACCGAGATCAGAGCGCCGATCAGCACCGGGACGGAGAAGGACCAGCGCAGTTCCACGCCGAGCTCGCTGAAGGCGGAGGTGAATCCGGCCCCCAGCATCGAGCCGACGCTCCACACGGCGTGGAAGCCGGTCAGCACGCTCATGCCGTACCGGCGCTCGACCGCGACCGCCTGCATGTTCATCGCCGCGTCCACCGCGCCGAGGAACAGGCCGAACATCGCGCTGAGCGCGTACAGGCCGGCGAGCCGGTCGTTCCAGCCCGACAGGATCACCGCGGTGCAGACGCCGACCTGGGAGATCCGCAGGACCGGGGCGCTGCCGTACCGGCTCGCCAGGGGGCCCGCGACCGCGCTGCCGACCCCGGCGATCACCGGTACGAGCAGCAGGACCAGGTTGAGGTCGCCGTCGCTGAGCGCGAACTTGTGCTGGAGGTCGACCACATGGGTGAGCAGGGTGGCGAGGCAGAGGCCCTGGACGAAGAAGGCCGCCCAGGTCGCCACGCGCGCCTGCCGGTCACGTGGGGTCGGCATGACGACCTCCGGGGGGAACGTGAGGGGGATTCAAGTTCCCGTCAGGTTATGGGCGGGTCACCCGGGGGTCAATGACCGGTCACCTGCCGGTTCCACCGGCAGGTGACCGGTAGGCGACCGGCGCTGCCGGGGGCCGGGGGAACCGGACGGGGCGCTCGAAGGTGAGGGGCCGAAGTCCGCCGTGCCCGGGATCGGGGCGACCGGAAATCCCGCCGGGGAAAGGGCCCGCGGTGCTGCGGGCCCGGCCTTCCGGGGCACGCCGGCGCTCTCTCGTCGCTGCCGGAGCCCCGGCAGGGATTATGGTCGAAGGGTGGAGAGTCCCCGTCCCCCCGCCGTCCGCCGTTACGCCCCCGAGCCACGCCCCGCCGATCTGAGGGCCGGGGACACCGACCGCGAGAGGGTGGCCGCCGTGCTGGGCGACGCGCTCGCCGACGGGCGCCTCGACCACGAGGAGCACGACGAGCGCACCGAGGCCCTCTACCGCGCCCGCACGCTGGGAGAGCTCTCCGCGCTCACCGCCGACCTGCTGCCGCCCGAGGCGCAGCCGCTCCGCACCGACGTCCGCCCGGTGACGGCGTTCTTCGGCTCCGAGGAGCGCTCGGGCCGCTGGGTCGTGCCGACCCGGTTCACGGCCACCGCGATCTGCGCCAACGTCAAGCTCGACCTGTGTGACGCGCTGCTCCAGTCCAGCCACGTGACCCTGCACGTCACCGTGATGGGCGGCACCCTCACCCTGATCGTCCCCGAGGGCGTGCGGATCGAGATGCCCGCCTCGGCGTTCATGGGCGGGAAGAAGAACCAGGTCCCGGCCTCGCCCGACGGGCCGGTCATCGAGATCACCGGCGTCGTCACGCTCGGGAGCATCGTGGCCAAGTCTCCCAAGCGTCCTCGCCGCTCCTGGTTCCGCCGCTGACGCCGTTTCCCGGCGTCACCGATCCCCCGGAGAGGGCTCTTCGCCGAGAACCCTCGCCCGGGGCCGCTCCCCGGCCGGCTCCGGTGCCGCCGCTCAGCTGGCGCTGTCGAAGTTGATCGCGCTGTAGGCCCGCAGCTTCCAGAGCTGGTGCTCGCTCTCGATCTTCCGTATCGTCCCGGAACGGCCGCGCATGACCAGGGAGTTGGTGATGGCCCTGCCCGCGCGGTAGCGGACACCCTGCATCAGCTCGCCGTCGGTGATCCCGGTGGCCGCGAAGAACACGTCGTCGGACCTGACCAGGTCGTCGGTGCTCAGCGTGGCGTCGAGGTCGAGACCCGCGTCCAGCGCCCTGCGGCGCTCGGCGTCGTCCTGCGGCCAGAGTTTGCCCTGGATGACGCCGCCCAGGCACTTGAGCGCGCAGGCGGCGATGATGCCCTCCGGGGTGCCGCCGATGCCGAGCATCAGGTCGACGCCCGTACCCACCCGGGCCGCCATGATCGCACCGGCCACGTCGCCGTCGGTGATGAGCCTGATCCGGGCGCCGGTCTCCCGGATCTCACGAATGATCTTCTCGTGGCGGGGCCGGTCGAGGACGACCACGGTCACGTCCGAGGGCTCACCGCCCTTGGCGCGGGCCACCGCGGCGATGTTGTCGGCCACCGGGGCGTTGATGTCGACCGACGAGGCGGCCTCGGGGCCGGTGACCAGCTTGTCCATGTAGAAAACGGCCGACGGGTCGTACATCGAGCCGCGCTCGCTGACCGCGATCACCGAGATGCCGTTGGGCATGCCGAGCGCGGTGAGCCGGGTGCCGTCGATCGGGTCCACGGCCACGTCGCACGCCGCGCCGCTGCCGTCGCCCACGTGCTCGCCGTTGTAGAGCATCGGCGCGTTGTCCTTCTCACCCTCGCCGATCACCACCACGCCGCTCATGGACACCGTGTTGATCAGCTGGCGCATGGCGTTCACCGCGGCGCCGTCGGCGCCGTTCTTGTCACCCCGCCCGACCCAGCGGGCACCGGCCATCGCGGCCGCCTCCGTGACCCGGACCAGTTCCAGAGCGAGGTTGCGATCGGGTGCGTGTTCTCCCGTGGCGAGGGCGTCGGGAACGGACGTCTCATCGGACATGGTGGGAAACCCCTCTCGTGGTCAATGCAACGATCGTAGTTGGCACCCCTCTGACCGGTCGGCGGAGGATAATGTGCCCACCATGAGCAGCGACACGGAACGACTGGTGAAAGGTGTGGGGGCGCGGACCTCCGAGCGAGGTGCCGCCACGCGCGTCGCGCTCCTGTCCGCCGCGAGGGAGATCTTCGTCACGAGCGGTTTCGCCGAGACCGGGGTCACCGACGTGGTCGCCCGCGCGGGAGCGAGCGTCGGAAGTCTTTACCATCACTTCTCCGGAAAGGCCGACCTCTACCTCACCCTTTTCGAGGAGTTCCAGACCCGTCAGACCCAGCGGACCAAGCAGGCGGTCCAGGACTCCAGGGCCGACGGTGAGAGCGACCCGATGCGGCTGTTCATCGCCGGGGCCCGCGCCTACCTGGAGGGCTGCCTGACCGAGCGGGAGATCTCCGCGCTGTTCCTGCGCGGGGACGGGCCGCCGGGGTTCGAGCTCATCATGCGCGACAGGCTCCGGCAGTGGGCCAAGCGCAACGCGGCCCTGTTCGAGGGCGACGAGGGAGCACTGGTCGTGGTCCTCACCGGCGCGCTCGCCGCCGCGGTCTCCGAGGTCGCCCTGTCCGACGACGAGGACGCCTCCCGGGTCCTGGTCGAGGACGTGCTGACCATCATCGCCCAGATCCGCCGCCCCTGAGGCCGGACCGCCCTC
This sequence comes from Streptosporangium sp. NPDC023825, assembly GCF_040639575.1. Lineage (NCBI taxonomy): Bacteria > Bacillati > Actinomycetota > Actinomycetes > Streptosporangiales > Streptosporangiaceae > Streptosporangium > Streptosporangium sp. NPDC023825. Next base: position 63,704 of record NZ_JBFAAE010000007.1, read on the forward strand.
CCGAACGGATAGTGTCGGCAGTCGTGCAAAAGTTCACTCAGGGCTTCTACGGCTACGTGTTCGCGATGGCGGTCTGTCTGGGCGCCGTCGGCCTGTTCCTGCTGGTCACGCCGCAGAGCAGAACCGAGCACATCCCCAGGGTCGACTACTCGATCGCCCTGGCCGACCTGCGCCGCACGGCTCCCTTCCAGGTGTGGGCACCCGAGCCCGTCGCCGCCGGATGGGTCCCGAACAGCTCCCGGAACACGAACGCCAACGGCGTCACGACCTGGAGGCTCGGCTTCGCCACCGCGAAGCGCTTCCACGCGATGCTCGCGCAGAGCAACGAGAAGCCCGCGGCCGGGTTCGCCAACCGGCTCTCCAACACCTCCACGGTCACCGGAACCGTCCAGATCAACGGTGTGACCTGGGAGCAGCGCGTCCGCGAGGACAAGAACCAGCGTTCCCTCGTCCGGCTCCTGCCGGACGTCACGATCGTCGTCACCGGCACCGCTCCGTGGGACGAGCTGTCCGCCCTGGCCGGATCCCTCAAGCAGCAGCCGAAAGTAACCTCCTGAGGCCTGAGGCCCGCTCCGCATGATGGGCGCCTGAGGCCTGAGGCCCGCTCCGTCTGAAGGACTTCCGAGGTCCTGAGGTTCGCTCCACCGGAAGGGCGGGGATTCCCGCCCGCCGTCCGGCTTCGGGTGGGTCGTCGTCTCCCGCGCTCCACAACCGTCCGGCCCTCCCGGCGGCCCGGACGCCGATCGCGAGGGGCCGGCGGTGGGGAAGCGTTCGGGCCGGGCCGCTCGTTCGGGCCGGACCGCTCAGAAGGGGGCGTCTCCGGCCGCATCGGGCTGCCGCCGCTGCGCCATGGCCGCCGCGAGCTTCACCCTGGCCCCCTGGAGCCACTCCTCGCAGACCGCGGCCAGCCTCTCGCCGCGCTCCCAGAGCTCGATCGACTGTTCCAGGGTGAGCCCGCCCGCCTCGAGGCTGCGGACCACCTCGGTCAGCTCCTCGCGCGCCTGCTCGTACGACGGTGTCTTCTCATCGGCCACGCACCCCACCTTAGGTCGTGTCCCGGAGATCTTCAGCCCGTGACCGTCCGCCCGGCGTGGTCCCGGCGCGCTCTCACCGGCGAGGTCAGCCCGGCGGCGCCTCGCCGTACCGCCCGCGGCCCCGCCACGGGTGGTCCACCGGCGCCTCCCCGGCCGCTCAACCGCGTCGTACGGCTGGGACAATTCCCGGGTGAACGTTCGCGACGCGACACCGCAGGACATCCCCGAACTGGTGCGTCTCCGTGAGGTCCTGGCCGACCGGATGGCCCAGGACGGCACCTACCCGATCGACGAGGAGTGGCAGGGGGCCTACGCGGAGAGCCTCGAGGAGCGGCTGGGCAGTTCCGACACGGCCGTCTACGTGGTGGACGCCCCCCAAGGACTGGCGGCCTGCGGGATCGGCCTCATCTTCCAGCGCTTTCCCGGCCCCTCCCTGCCCGACGGCCGCTACGGCTACGTCCAGGGCATGGCCACCGACCCCCGGCACCGGCGCCGGGGTCACGGCCGGGCGATCATGGGAGCCCTCCTGGACTGGTACCGCGACAGCGGGGTCCACAGGGTCGACCTGCACGCGACCTCCGACGCCGAGCCCCTCTACCGGCAGTTCGGCTTCGTCGACGACGGCTACCCCTCGCTCACGTGGCGGTCTCGCTCCTGACCGTCACCCGATCGTCGGGGAAGCGCACCGTCAGCTCGTCACCGGGGGAGACCTCGCTCGCGAGACGTACGACATCGCCCGAGGGACGCTGCACGATCGCGTAGCCGCGCTCCAGCGTGGCGGCCGGAGACAGCGAGACCAGGCGGGCGCGCAGGTGCTCCAGCGAGTCCTGGGCGCGGTCCAGGGAGGCGGTGAGGGAGCGTCTCGCCCGGTCCCTGAGCTGCTCGGCCTGCTCGGCCCTGCGCTCGACCTCGCGCACCGGGTCGGCGAGAGAGGGCCGGGAGCGGGCCGCCGCCAGCCAGGCCGTCTCGCGGTCGAGCCAGCCGCTCGCCACCCTGCGGCCCCGGTCGCGGAGCTGGCGGATCAGCGTCATCTGCTCGCCGACGTCCGGCACCACCTTCTTCGCCGCGTCCGTCGGCGTGGACGCGCGCACGTCGGCGACGAGGTCGAGCAGCGGATTGTCCTGCTCGTGGCCGATCGCGCTGACCACGGGCGTGCGGCACGCCGCGACCGCCCGGACGAGGGACTCGTCCGAGAAGGGCAGCAGGTCCTCCATCGACCCGCCGCCGCGCGCGACCACGATGACGTCGACCTCGCCGTCCGCGTCGAACTTGCGCAGCGCCTCGGTGACCTCGCCGACCGCGTACGGCCCCTGCACGGCCACCGGCTCGACCTTGAACCGCACGGCGGGCCAGCGGCGCCGCGAGTTCTCCAGCACGTCGCGCTCGGCGGCCGAGTCACGACCGCAGATCAGCCCGACCGTGCCCGGCAGGAACGGCAGCCGCCGCTTCCTGTCGACACCGAAGAGCCCCTCGGACGCGAGCAGCTGGCGCAGCCGCTCCAGCCGCGCCAGCAGCTCGCCGACCCCGACCGGCCGCAACTCCAGCGCGGTGAACGCGAAGGAACCCTTGTTGACCCAGAAGTCGGGCTTCAGGTGGGCCACGATCCTGGCGCCGTCCACCGGCCGGGGGAGGGTCGCCTCGTACACGCCACGCGGACAGGTGACCCGGGCCGACACGTTGGCCACCGGGTCGCGCAACGTCAGGAACACCGTGCCGCCGCGGGCGGTCAGCTCGGTGATCTGCCCCTCGACCCAGACGGTGCCGAGCTTGCCGATCCAGCCGCCGACCATCTGCAACACCGTGCGAACCGGGAGGGGCTGCTCAGGGGTGGTCTTCGAGCTCATGGCCGGGAGCCTACGCGCCGGACGTGACTATTCCGCGGTCTCCAGCTTGGCCAGGCGGTTCTCGTACATCCGCACGACGGTCTCGCGGTTGGTGGTGGCCCGCTCGTAGGTGATCAGTTCCAGGATCTGCCCGGCCGTCCTGCCGCGCATCCGCGCCCGCAGGGACGCGACCGTCAGCTCCGCGTAACCGGGCAGCGGCTCGGCGGGCGTGCCGGTCGCCGCCGTGGGGGCACCGGCCGCGCCGGCCGCCTCGGAGGCCGCGGCCCTGGTCTGCGTCACCTCGACCACCGCGGCGTCCGCGGTCTCGGGCTTCGCGGTCTCGACCTTCGTCACCTCGACCTTCACCGCCGAGGGGGTCTCGAGCACGGCCTCCGCGGGGGCGTTCGCCGTGCTGCTCGCCGTGGCGCTCGTCAGGGCGCCGTCCTCCGCGCCCTCGGCGGCGTTCTCGGCGTTCTCGGCCACGGTCTCCGCGGGGGCGGCCTTGGTGGTCTTGCGGGTCCTGGTCGCCCTGGCCTTCGGAGCGGTCTGGGCGGCCTCGGGCGCGATGCTCTCGGACCGCGCGGCCCCGGACTTCCCGGCCTTCGACCCCGCGGCCTTGGAACTCACGGCCTTGGAGTCCACGGTCTCGGACGCGGCGGCCTCGGTGGCCGGAGCCTTGGCCTTGGCCCGGGTGGTCCTGGGCTTTTTGGCGGGGGTCTCGGCGACCGCGCTCGCCTCGGCCTGGGGCTCCGCGGCCTCGGGCTTCGCGACGGGAGCCTTGGCCCGGGTGGTCCTGGGCTTTTTGGCGGGGGCCTTGGCCTCGGCGGCGGGTGCCTCGGGGGCGGTGGTCTCCGTGGCCCTCGCGGCCTTCGTGGCCTTCGCGGTCTTCGTGGCGGCGCTCTCGGTCACCTCGAGCTCGGCGGGCTTGGTGGGCTCGGCGGCCGGGGCCTCCGCGACCTTGGCTTCAGCGGTCTCGGGGGCGGTGGTCTCCGTGGCCTTCGCCTCCGGGGTGGCGGCTGCCTGCGCGGCCTCGGCCTTCGTGGCGGCCGGGGTCTCCGCGACGACCGGGGCTTCCGTCTCCGCGGCGGCGGGAGCCTTCACGGCCTTCGCCCCCGTCTCCGCGGCGGCGGGAGCCTCCGCGGAGGCGGCCTCGGCGGGCTTCGCCGTGGCGGTCTCGGCCTCCGGAGCGGTGGGTGCGCCGGTGGTTCCGGCGGTGGCCGGGGCGTCGGCGGTCTCCTCGGCCCTGACCTCGGAAGCCCTGACCTCGGAAGCCTTGACCTCGGGAGCGGAGGGCGTCGCGGTGTCGGGCTTGGTGGGGCTGAAGATGACCGGGTCGGGGGCGGTCCTGGTCCCGTTGCTCTCGGCGGCGGGCCTGCTCGCGGCCTTCTCCGGGCGCGGCGCGAAGATGACGGGCTCGCGGCGGGTGGGCTCCCCCGCCTGGTCCTTGGTCTTCTCACCGGTCTCCGCGGGCCTGTCGCCGGCCGTCCCGAAGGGCTCGTCGGTCTCGCCCTGGCCGGAGGTGCCCTTGAACCTGTTCCGGACGCGGTCGCCCAGGAGCAGGGCCTGGCCGACCCCGCTCAGCGCGCTCTGCAACATGTGCAGCGGCAGGTCTTTTGCCTTTTGTGTGACATTGCGGATCATGTCGGGGACTGACATATCGTCTCCCTGGGAGGTCTGTATCGAGAAGGCTAGTGTGGCAAGACTTGTGCCGCATGAACCTGTGGGACGTATGGGCTGTCTCGCGGGCGTGTCCACGTAGCATAAGAGCATGACTTCAGACACCCCCGCGACCCGACGCGTACTAGTGGCGAAGCCCCGTGGTTACTGCGCGGGGGTTGATCGTGCGGTGCAGGCCGTGGAGAAGGCGCTGGAGCAGTACGGCGCCCCGATCTACGTTCGTAAGCAGATCGTCCACAACACCCACGTGGTCAAGACGCTGGAGCAGCGTGGGGCGATCTTCGTCGAGGAGACCGAGGAGGTGCCCGAGGGCGCCATCGTCGTCTTCTCCGCCCACGGGGTCTCCCCGGCGGTCCACCAGGAGGCCGCCCTGCGCAGCCTCAAGACGATCGACGCCACCTGCCCCCTGGTGACCAAGGTGCACAACGAGGCCAAGCGCTTCGCCTCCCAGGACTACGACATCCTCCTCATCGGCCACGAGGGCCACGAGGAGGTCGAGGGCACCGCGGGCGAGGCGCCCGACCACGTCCAGCTCGTCGACGGCCTGCACTCGGTCGACACGGTGCGGGTCAAGGACCCCGAGCGGCTGGTCTGGCTGTCACAGACCACGCTGTCGGTGGACGAGACGACCGAGACGGTCACCCGGCTCAAGGAGCGCTTCCCCAACCTGATCGACCCCCCGAGCGACGACATCTGCTACGCCACCCAGAACCGCCAGGTCGCGGTCAAGGAGATCGCCGCCCAGGCCCAGCTGGTCATCGTCGTCGGCTCTGAGAACTCCTCCAACTCCAAGCGGCTGGTCGAGGTCGCCCTCGACCACGGGGCCGACGCCTCCTACCTGGTCGACGACGCCTCGCTCATCGACGACGCCTGGTTCGACGGCGTCACCACGGTCGGCGTGACGAGCGGCGCCTCGGTGCCCGAGGAGCTCGTCGCCGAGGTCCTGGCCCGCCTGGCGCGGAACGGTTTCGAGGACGTCGAGGAGGTCGAGTCCGTCCACGAGAGCGTGCGCTTCGCGCTCCCGCACGAGCTGCGCAAGGACCTGCGCGCCACGGTCTGACCACGGGTCCGGACCACGCGGCTCCGATCAGGCGCCTCCCTCGGGAGACACCGTCACCCGAGGGACCCCTCACCGGCGAGGCCTCACGCCCGGCCGCTACTGCCCCTCGCGCGGGGTGCCGTACACCTTGGGCTCGAAGTATCCCTCGGGCTCGGGGGCGAAGGCGGTGCCGCCGCCGTCGCCGCCGCTCCTCGGGCGGGGGACCGAGGCCTTGGTCGCCTTGAGCTCCTCGCGCAGCTCGCGGACGCAGCGGGTCAGGCCGCGGCGCCAGGCGATGACCAGCACCAGGAACGAGCCGCCGAACAGCCAGGGGGCTCCCTGCGACAACGCCGTGTACATGCCCAGGCCGAAGGCCTGGACGGGGGTGGCCGCGAACAGGGAGCGGACCGCCTCGATGAACGCGGTGGTCACGAAGAAGACCAGGGGCGGGGACACCACCAGCGACAGCAGGTCCCGGCGGTTGACGAGCGCCGCGGCGGCCACGCAACCGGCCACGAACGCCGCCCCGGTCAGCGCCGCCACTCCCAGCAGCGCCTGCAGCACGCTGCCCACCAGCGTGGACGCCAGTACGAAGGCCAGCGCGCCCCGGACGGTCAGCCGGATGCCCGCGGCCCGGTCAAGCTCACTCATGCGATCACCCCGCCGGCCGGCTGCACGCCGCCTCGCTCGTCCACCACTCGCCCCCTTGACCCTGCCCGGCCCTCGCGGACTCCCGCGTCGTCGAACCCGCTGTCTCCAGTGTCCGGCCGCCGGAGCCTTCAGGGAACAGTTTCTAGGGCAGGTCGTTGGCCAACCTACCGTTCAGGCGGGATACGAGAGGTGAGCTTGGCTCCTCTTGCGCGAGCAGTTCCGGCGAGGTCAGGGCGCGCGGCAGGTCCTCGACCGCCTGCGGCGTGTCCAGGTCGGTCTCGACCAGCCCCAGGTCGTTCAGCTTGCGGGCGCTCACCAGCACCCGGGTCTCCAGCGAGCCGACCGTCCTGTTGTACGACTCCACGGCCCGGCTCAGCGAGCGGCCCAGGGCGTCGACGTTGCGCCCCATGCTGCTCAGCCGCTCGTACAGCTCCTTGCCGACCTCGAAGATCGCCCGCGCGTTCTCGCCGAGCGCGGCCTGCTGCCAGGCGTACTGCGCGGTGCGGAGCATGGTGATCAGCGTGGTGGGCGTGGCGATGTGAACCCGGCGCCGCATGGCGTACTCCAACAGGGCGGGGTCGCGTTCCAGGGCCGGGGCGAGGAACGCCTCGCCGGGGATGAACAGCACCATGAACTCCGGCGCCGGGCTGAACGCCTGCCAGTAGGGCTTGGAGGCGAGCCGATCGACGTGGTCGCGCACGTGCCGGGCGTGGGCGTCGAGCCGGGCCGACTGGTGGTCGGGATCGGCCGACTCGGCGGCCTCCAGATAGGCGGACAGCGAGACCTTGGAGTCGACCACGATGTTCTTGCCGCCGGCCAGCCGCACGATCATGTCGGGTCGCAGGACACCGTCCGGCGTGGTGACGCTCACCTGCTCGTCGAAGTCGCAGAACCGCTGCATCCCGGCGATCTCGGCGACCCTGCGGAGCTGGAGCTCCCCCCACCTGCCCCTGGCCTCGGGCCGCTGCAGGGCCCGTACCAGCGAGCTCGTCTGGGCTCGGAGCTGCTCGTTGCTCTCGCGGACGACGTCGATGTGCTTGGCCAGCTCGGCGTGGGCGGCCCGCTGGCCCGTCTGGGTGTCGCGCAGCTGCGTCTCGACGCGGGCCAGGGTGTCCTTCAGCGGCTCGATCAGGTGTTCGACGGCCTGCTTGCGCTGCTCCAGCTCACCGGCCGCCTCGGCCCGGTTGGCGGCCAGCCTCGTCTCCGCCAGTTCCAGGAACCGCAGGTTGTTGACGTCGAGCGCCCGGCTCGACAGGGCCTGGAACCGTTCGGAGAGCTGCCCCTCGATGTAGGCGACCTTCTCTTCGGCGATCTTCGCGCGGGCCTCGGCGTCGGCCAGGCGCGCCGTGACGTCCGCGGCTCCGGAGGAGGCGCGCGCCCGGCCCAGCAGGAACCCGATCGCGAGTCCCGCGGCGAGGCCCACCGCGAGCTGGAAGGAGAGCGCCATGACATCCACCCCGGCATGATTCCAGGCCCGGCCACTCCTGGCGCGCCGACACGCTCCCGAAGCCGGCGCGCTCCCGGACCGGAACCGGCTCCGTCCGTGCCCGTGACGCTCACCTGTGACCCGTCCGTGGCAGGTAGCAGTGGGTCATTCCGCGTAAACTCGGCTCACGTGAGCCTGAGCATCGGCATCGTCGGATTGCCCAACGTCGGCAAGTCAACGCTTTTCAACGCGCTGACGAAGACCGCCAACGCCCTGGCGGCGAACTATCCGTTCGCCACCATCGAGCCCAACGTGGGCATCGTCGGCGTTCCCGACCCGCGTCTTGAGAAGCTGGCCGAGATCTTCGGATCCGCCAAGATCCTGCCGGCGAAGGTCGAGTTCGTCGACATCGCGGGTCTGGTCCGCGGCGCCTCGGAGGGACAGGGGCGAGGCAACCAGTTCCTCGCCAACATCCGTGACACCGACGCGATCTGCCAGGTCATCCGGGTCTTCAACGACCCCGACGTGACCCACGTGGACGGCGGCGTCGCCCCCGGGCGCGACATCGAGACGATCAACACCGAGTTGATCCTCGCCGACCTGCAGACGCTGGAGAAGGCGATTCCCCGCCTGCAGAAGGAGTCCAGGACCAACAAGGACCGCAAGGCCGCGCTCGACGCGGCGGAGGCGGCGTTCAAGCTCCTCGACGGCGGCACCACCCTGTACGCCGGGGCCAAGGGCGCGGGCATCGACCCGAAGGACCTGCGCGAGCTGCACCTGCTGACGGCCAAGCCGTTCCTGTACGTCTTCAACCTCGACGCCGACGAGCTGGTGGACGAGAAGCTCCGGGCCCAGCTGTCGGCGCTCGTCGCACCGGCCGAGGCCGTCTTCCTCGACGCGAAGATCGAGTCCGAGCTCGTCGAGCTCGACGACGTCGAGGCGCTGGAGCTCCTGCAGTCCGTCGGCCAGGAGGAGTCGGGCCTGACCCAGCTGGCCAGGGTGGGCTTCGAGACCCTGGGGCTGCAGACCTACCTGACCGCCGGCCCCAAGGAGACCAGGGCCTGGACGATCCGCAAGGGCGCCACCGCCCCCGAGGCGGCCGGGGTCATCCACACCGACTTCCAGCGCGGTTTCATCAAGGCCGAGATCGTCTCCTTCGACGAGCTCGTGGAGGCCGGGTCCATCGCCTCCGCCCGCCAGGCGGGCAAGGCCCGTATCGAGGGCAAGGACTACGTCATGCGCGACGGCGACGTGGTGGAGTTCCGCTTCAACGTCTGACCGCTCGCGTGTCACGAACTCACGGGTCACGAAGGAGTCCCCGGCCCGCCGGTGGGGCGGCCGGGTGTTCCCTTCCGAGGAGACCCGTGGGGACCTGAGGGGACCCGAGGGAACGCGGCCTGCCCGCCGTCGGGGGTCACGTCCATGGGCGTGCGGTACGGGCACCCGGGGCGGGGCGGGATGGGCCGGCCGGGTTCCGGCGAGGGGGCGCGGCGCCGCGCGTGCCAGGGGCACTCCGGACCCCTCACTCAACCCCGTCGTGCTTTCCGCCGCCCAGACAGACCCGGACGCAGACAGATCCGGACGCAGACAGATCCGGACGATTGCCCACCACATCCGATGATCCATTCCTGGCCGGACGTGCTGAGTCACGCTATTTGGGGGTTGTCACCCTAGGTGACGTATTTCGTGTTAAATGCGCAGGTCGCGACAGTCCGGGGGCCGTCCAGTTAGCAATGGGTGGCTTTTGAGTAATCAGCCCACGCGCTGGCCAGGGGTAATGCGCTTTTCGCGGGTCATCGGCGGCATCGGCGGCCTCGTCGGCGTTCCAGACCGGGTTTGCTCAGTCATCGCGATGCCTGCAGCATAGGCGTGGCTTTCCTGGAAGAATCGGCTGGGCGGCTAGAGTAAGTGCGTCACCATGGCCAATGGGATCGGCGGCGATACGACCCCGCACCGGCCGAGGATTGACGCGAGCGGAGGCGTGATGGCTCGAAGGTCGACGGTCCAGCGTGATCCCCGGATCGCTGGCGACCCCGAGCTGTCGGCATACCCGGACTTTCCCGACGATCTCGATCGCGCTCCGGCGCGCGGGCGGGGCGCGTCGCGCGGACGCTGGTCCGGTGGAGGCGGTCGCTGGCTGGTGTGGACCGGCCGTGCCGTGCTCTGGGCGCTGATCGTCGTCATCGTGGTGAACGGGGTCCGCGCGCCCTTCGAGCGCTTCACCCAGCAGAACGCCCCCTCCGGCGCGGCGTCCGTGCCGGACGACGGATTCCCCGCGGCCCAGGCCTCCGCCTTCGCGGCGCAGTTCGCCGAGGTCTACCTGAACTTCGACGGGGCCCGCCTCTCGGAGAGGGAGGCGAGGCTCGCCCCCTACCTGCCCGAGGGCGCCGAGGCGCAGTTCGGCTGGGACGGTTTCGGCAGGATGAGCGCTGGAGCGGTGCAACCGTACGGGATCGAGGTCGTCGACACCGCCAACGCCGTCGTCACGGTCGCCTACCAGTCGGATGACCGCCGTCAGCTCCTGTCGGTGCCCGTCTACCACGACCGGGCCGCGAAGAGGTTCGTCGTCGCCGGGCGTCCGGGCATCCTGCCCGCGCCGAGGGTGGCCGACCTGCCGCCCAAGGCCGCGCCCGAGCGCGACCGGGCCGCGGAGCAGGAACTGCGCACCACGCTCGAGGACTTCTTCAGGGCGTACGCGGGTGACACCACCGCGCTGCAGCAGTACGCCGACGCCGGGGTCACCCTGCAGGGGTTCGGCGGCGCGTTCACCTTCCAGCAGCTCAAGGACTTCATGGTGCCCCTCGACGGAGGGGCCACCCGCAAGGTGACCGCGACGGTCCTGTGGGGTGTCCCGTCGAAGGCGGAGCCGTCCGCCGAGCCGGAGCCCGCCGATCCCGGCCAAACAGGAGGCAAGCTGGAACAGTCCTACTTGCTCACCATGGTCAAGCAAGGCGACAAATGGTTCGTCAAGGACATCCGCGGCGCATATCGATCTGTGGCGGGGTAACGCATGATCGAATGGTGCCGGTCCACGGTGAGCAGACCCCCCTTGATCGATGAGCCGCCGGTCCGGGTCCCCGCGTTTACGCGCCGCGGGCCCGTCGCCGCCCGGCGGGCACGATCGTGAGTACGGAGGACAAGAAGTGATTCTCAAGACCATGCTGCTGAGCGCCATAGAGCTCGCTCAGCCCACAGCTCCTCCGGCGGGCGTCAACACCGAGGGCCTCGCCGACTTCCTCCGCAGCTTCTTCGCCCCGCTCTTCCTGGTCATCGTCTCGGTGGTGGCCCTCTTCTTCCTCTTCACCCGTGAGATCACCAGGTTCGTCCAGTTCATCATCCTGGCGATCGCCATCGGAGTGATCTTCTACGTGCCGAACATCATCGAGGTGACTGCCAAGGCGATCGCGGGCGCACTGGGCATCTCGGGGGGTTGAGACCGGGTTCGAACGGTCAAACAAGGAGAGGCGGAGAGGAGGATCACGTGGATCTGCCCACGTACACCAATATCTGGAGGATCGAGAAGCGGCTCTACAAGCTGTACGACCTACGGCTGCCGATGCCGCTCCCGATCGTCTGGATCGGTGGGTTCGTGGGAGTGCTGGCCCCGTGGTCGCTGCTTCTCTACCTGCTCGGCCTGCCCTTCGCCGCCCCCTGGCACGTGCTCTACCTGGTGCCGCCCGGTGTCGTCACCTGGCTCTCCACCCGGCCGGTGATCGAGAGCAAGAGGCTCACCGAGCTGCTCCAGTCGCAGGCCCGCTACGTGGGGGAGCCGCGCACCTGGTGCCGGATGGCCCCTCTCTCCGAGCCCGCCGAGGTCACGCTGAGCGGCCGGATCTGGCGGGCCGCGCCGCAGCACGCGGCCGTACGGGTCAAGGCGTCGCGCAAGGCCAGGCACGCCCAGTCCAAGCGCGCCGCCGCCCGCTCGCGCGAGGTGCGTCCCGCCGTGGCCGCCGCTGCGGCGGCGGCCGCCACCGCTCCGGTGGCCCGCGAGCGCGTCGCCTGGGCCGAAGTCCACGCCCCCCGCCAGGGCACCGCCCCGGCTCTCGGCCGGCCCTCCGCCGTCGAGGCGCCTCGGGCCGTCGAGGCGCCCCCGGTCACCGTCCCCGCCGTCCTCCCGATGCCTCCCGCGCCTTTCGCGCCTTCCGTGCCGCGCGCGCCCCTGCCCGTCGTGTCGTCCCTCTCGGTGCCCGTCGAGGCCCCCGCCTCCGATCTCGCCGAGCCCGGGGCCGCCTCCGAGGTTCCCGCCTCCGAGGACTCCGAAGCCTCCGCGTCCGGCTCCGAAGCCTCCGCGCCCGGCTCCAAGGTCGCCGCGTCCACCGAGGACGCCGGGTCCGTGCCCGGTACGCCGGTCGTGGGCTCGGTCTCGCATCCGTCCGCCGGTCCCTCCACCGGACGGTCCGGGGGGCGGCAGGACCGTGTTCCGGCGGCCGGATCCGCCGCGGGGCAGGCGGGCGATTCGAGGGACGAGGCCCCGGCGGCGTCCGGCGCGACCGCGGCTCCGGCCGCTCCCATCGGCACCGAGGCGCTGCGGCGCCTGCGCAGGCTCGCGGCCTCCGCCGAGGCCCAGCGCGCCGCCACCGCCCCGGCCGTGGCGAACACGCCTTCCGTGCCGACCCCGCCGGCCGCGCCCCCCGAGGTGATCGCGCCCGCCGTGCCCTCCACGCCCGCCGCGCCTTCCGAGACCGCCGCGCCTTCCGAGACCGTCACCTCCACCTCGAAGCCTTCCGTCCGGCAGCGGTCGGAGGCCCCGGCCGTGCCGCCGCCCTCGATTCCCGAGCCGCCTCGGGTGGAGACGCCCGCCCCGGCCCGTGAGGTGCCCGCCGAGCGGCCGGCCGTCGTGCCCGGCCCCGCGGAGAAGCCCTCCGCCCCGGGCGTTCCGTCCTTCGTGCCGAGGTTCGTCGGACCGGCGCCGATCGGGCACCGCGCCACGGAGGCGGCCGGGCTCCCGCAGGACAGGCAGGACGAGGAGAGCGCGCGGCGCCAGCACCGCAAGGGGCAGCCCGCGCCGATCGGGCGACCGGCCGGCACCTCGCAGGCGTGGCCGCCGGAGAGGAACGCGGGCGCGCAGGGAGGGCCCGGCGCCCCGGCGGGTACCGGCGCCCAGGGAAGCGGCGTGTCGATCCGCGCGGTCCCTTCTGGATCGGCCACGGCGGATCCGGTCGCCCCCGCGGTGCCGGTGACCGGTTCCGAGCGCGGCGAGGCCGAGACCAGGGTCCGCCGGGTGGAGTCGGTGGTCGGCCGGGACTCCTCGGGCGGCTGGCGGCGGCTCGCCCAGGTGGTGATCGGACCCGGCGGCGGTGGCCGTACGGACGGCTCGGAGATCGACGAGGCGCGGGCCAGGGCGGTGTTCAGCGGCAGCCGCCGGGTGGTGGTCCTGGGATGCACCGGCGGTGCCGGGCAGACCACGACCGCGCTCATGCTCGGCCACACCCTCGCCCGTTACCGGGAGGACCGGGTTCTCGCGGTCGACGCCAGCACCGGCTCCCACGCCCTGTCCGGCAGGATCCAGGGCGAGTCGCCCGAGACCCTGAGCTCCCTGCTCTCCGGGCTCGACAACGTCCAGGGATACCTCGGCATGCGCGCCTACACCAGCCGCTGCGCCTCGGGGCTGGAGGTCCTCGCCGGAGACAGCGACGCCGGTGCCGAGCAGCGCCTGTCGGACCGCACGCTCTTCTCCGACCGGCGGCTCGGCCAGGCGATGGACATGCTCGACCGGCACTACAAGACGATCGTCGTGGACCCGGCGGCCGCCCTGGCCGCGCGGGTCCTCCCCTACGCCGATCAGCTCGTCCTCGTCGTCCCGGCCAGCGAGGACGGGCCGGACGCGGTGGCCATGACCTACGAGTGGCTCGACGGGCACGGCTGCGCCGACCTGCGCCACCGGGCGGTCATGGTCGTCAACGGGGTGAGCCGCCGCAGCATGGCCGACGTGGAGCAGGCCGAGGCGGTCGCGCGGGGCAGGTGCCGGGCGATCGTCCGGGTTCCCTGGGAGGACGCGCTGGCCCCGGGCAGGGCCGATCGGGTGGAACCGTCCCACCTGAGGGCACCGGGCCGCCGGGCGTACCTCGCCCTGGCCGGTGTCGTCGTGGCGGGCTTCGGAACGGTTCAGGCGGGTCGACCCAGCGAGGAGGAACTAGCCCAGTGATCCCCCGGGCGCGAGGAGATGTGGTGAACGGGCGAGACGAGGTCCAGGTGGTGAGCGGGCAGGCCGGCGTACGGGCGAGCGGGTTGGGCCGGGCGCGGGTGAACGGGTCGTACGAGGTTCGTACGACCGGGCCGGGCCTGGCCGGACCGGAGCGGGCCGGTACGGGCCGCCTCGGCGGGGTTCGCCAGGGTGGGCCGGGCGAGGTGAGGGCGAGCGGGTGCGACGGGATCCGGGCCGGCGAGGGGTCCGGAGGCCACGAAAACCGCGGAGGCCACGAAAGCCACGGAGTCCGCGGAGGCCGTGAGGGCCGTGAAGGCCGCGGAGGCGGGACCGCGCGCGCGGTGGGGGAGGGGCTGTGAGCCGCGCCTCCCGGACGCGCAGCCGCCTGGCCGTCCGATACTTCGACGATCGGATCCTGCTGACCGACTCGTCGGTCTGGGCCTACTTCAGGCTTCCCACCGTGAGCTACGAGTTCATCACCCCCGAGGAGCGGGAGGCGCTGGCCACCAACATCACGATCGCGCTGGCCGCCATCCGCATGCCCGACGCCGAGGTCCACCTGCGCGTGGCGCACCGCACCTACCCCGCCGCCGAGTGGGCGATGGCGCTGAACGCCACCTCCGACGAGGGGCCGGGCTGGCGCGACTACCTGGAGGACATGTACCGCCACGTCTGGGCCAAGGACTTCTGGACCAAGGAGGTCTACCTCGGCGTGCGGCTCGGCACGCGCGGGCGGCAGCTGGGCACCGGGGTCCTCTCACAGCTCTTCGGCTTCTACCAGCGCAGCGAGAAGGCCCTGGGCATCGAGGACGACCACGTCCCCAAGGCCGAGATCGCCAAATGGTCCGAGCAGGCGGAGCGGCTGGGCAGGGCGCTGTCCGCCAGCGCGCTGTACGCCAGGCACGCCACCTCCGTCGAGCTCGCCTGGCTCTTCCAGCACGCCACGACCGGGTCCCTCGGCGACCCTCCGGCCTCGGCGAGCCCCAAGCGCCGGTGGGGGCAGGGAGAGATCGAGTCCCTCGTCGAGGGGCAGATCCACAACGGCAGGGCGCTGCTGCGCATCGAGCAGCCGCAGGGCGACTCCTACGTGGCGCACATGTCCTTCGCCCGTTTCCCCGACCTCATGCCCTTCCCCGACGGCGAGCCGTGGATGCACTTCGCCGACCAGTTGCCCTTCCCCGTGGAGATCAGTTCGAGGATGCGGCTGATCCCGCCGGTCAAGGCGAGCAAGGACGTGGCGCGCAAGCTCGCCCACGCCCGCGACATGGACATCCACATCCGGGAGGCGGGCGCGGAGGCGCCGCTGGCCCTTGCCGAGCAGATCGACGCGGCCCGGATGCTGGAGCACGGCATCACCAAGGAGCGCCTGCCGTTCGTGTACGGCTGGCACCGCCTGATCGTGTCGGCCCCGACCGAGGAGATCTGCGTGCAGCGGGTCGAGGCGGTCGTGGAGCACTACCGCGACATGGGCATCGACATCGTCAACTCCACCGGCGACCAGTTCTCGCTGTTCTGCGAGACGCTGCCGGGAGAGCGGGTCCGGGTCAACGCCTACGCGCAGCGGCAGCCGCTGCGCACCATCGCGGGCGGCATGGCCACCGCCACCGTCGACCTGGGCGACCGGGTGGACGAGAGCGCCTCGGGCTGGATGGGCCCGTACGTCGGGGAGACCCTGGGCCGGGCCCGCAGCATCGTGCACTTCGACCCGCTGGTGGCGGCGACACGCAACCGGCCGACGGCCATCGCCATCACCGGCGAGCCCGGCGGCGGCAAGACCACGCTGGCGCTGCTGATGATCTACCAGATGGCGCTGCGCGGGGTGACGGTCGCGGTCATCGACCCCAAGGGCGACGCCGAATCGCTGGTGCAGCTGCTGAAGAAGCGGGGCAGGAAGGCGCGGATCATCCCCCTGGGCTCGGCGGCTCCCGGCCTGCTGGACCCGTTCTCGTTCGGCGACGACCTGGCGGCCAAGAAGACGATGGCCACCGAGACCCTGCGTCTGCTGCTGCCTCGCATGTCGGAGGAGCGCGAGTCGGCGATGATCCAGGCGGTCGCCGCGGTGTCCAACGCCGAGGACCCGTCGCTGGGCAAGGTCGTCGACTTCCTGGAGCGGACCGAGGACGCCGCCTCCAAGAACCTGGGCGCGGTGCTCCGCTCCATGTCGGACATGCATCTGGCCAGGCTCTGCTTCGACCCCTCGGGCGGCGACCAGATCGACACCGAGGGCTGGACCACGGTCTTCACCCTGGGCGGCCTGACGCTGCCCGACGCCTCCACCGGCCGCGACGACTACTCGTACGAACAGAGGCTGTCGGTGGCGCTGCTCTACCTCGTCGCGCAGTTCGCGCGGGGTCTGATGAACGGCCTGGACCGGCGGACGCCCAAGGCGATCTTCCTGGACGAGGCGTGGGCGATCACCTCCACTCCCGAGGGCGCCAAGCTGGTGCCCGAGGTCAGCCGGATGGGCCGCTCCCGCAACACGGCGCTGGTCCTGGTCTCGCAGAACGCCGGAGACCTGCTGAGCGAGCAGGTGACCAACTGCCTGTCGTCGGTCTTCGCGTTCCGCTCCACCGAACGGGTCGAGGTGGAGCACGTGATGGCGCTCCTCGGGGTCGAACCGTCCGAGGAGCACAAGGCGGTGCTGCGCTCGCTCGGTAACGGCGAATGCGTCTTCCGGGATCTGGACGGTCGCGCGGGCCGTATCGGGGTGGACCTGATCTCGGATGAGCTGCTGCGCTGGCTGGACACGAATCCGACCCACGACAAACCCGACGAGAAAGTGCATGATCTTCCTGGGGGCGACAGAGTCGGTAGGCCGGGGGCTGCGGCGCTGGAGGTGCGGTCATGAAAGGCTCCCGCAAGGGGCTTGAGGGCTCTCGTGAGAGACGGTCCCTCAAGGGGCCGAAAGGTCTTCGCGGGCTTGGCGTGCCCGGTGGGCCTCGCGAGGCGACGGGCTCCCGCAGAGGGGGTTCCCGCAGGGGACGGCTGGGCAGGCGGATCGCCATCGGGCTGGTGGCGCTGGCCGCCTTCCTCGCGCTGCCGCTGGTGTTCCCCGCCGGCACGTCCACGGCCGTCGCCGCGGCTCCCTGCGACATGTCTCCCGACCTGTCCCCGGACATGGTCGCCGGAGGCGTCGACGGCCTGATCCAGCCGCCGCTTCCCGACGCCGCCCAGCCGGGCGCCCCGGCGGCGCAGGCCCCGGCGGTCCAGGGCAACTACGCGACGTACGGCATGAGCGGCCAGTTCTGGCACACCCACCTGCTCGGCTGCGACGACATCGCGGCGGTGATGGGCAACGCGATGGCCAACACGGTCTTCCTGTGGGCCAAGGCGCTGGACCGGCTGACCATCACGACCTACCAGGCGGCGGCCACCGAGGGCCCGCTGGAATCGATCAAGAACGTCGTCGACGACATGGTGGTCCGCCTGGCCGACGCCATGTACTGGCCGTACCTGCGGCCGCTGGTGATCCTCGGCGCCATCTGGCTGGCCTGGTACGGGCTGATCCGCAAGCGCGCCACCACCACCGCCGAGGGCGTCATCTGGATGGTCCTCGCGGTCACCGTGGCGGTCTGGTTCTTCAGCCGCCCCGGCGACCTCACGGGGCTGGGCAAGGTCGTCACCGACAAGACGGGCGAGGTGGTCAACTCCGCCTTCTCCGGGCTCCCCGGCGCGGGCGGGACCTCCTGCCTGCCGGCCAAGGGCGACACCAACCCGCAGGTCAAGAGCGGCGGGTACGGCCAGAGCGGCGTGCCCGGCGTCGAGCAGAACTCCGACGCCCTCTGGTCCACCCTGGTCTGCAAGCCGTGGCTGATGGGCCAGTTCGGCACGGCCGACGCCGACGCCCCCATCGTCAAGGTGTTCGGCGCGAAACTGCTGGAGATCCAGACGATCGACGCGGCCGAGATGAAGGCCGAGCAGATGCCGGAGGCGAACTCCCACCAGGCACGATATGAGACCGAGGTCGCCGACAAGCTGCAGAACACGCCGGTCTTCCCCCTTTTCCAGGGCAAGGACTGGACGAGCCGCCTGGGGGTGGCGATCGGCGCCCTCATGGCCGCGGTGGTCGCGGGACTGCTGATCTTCCTGGTGGCGGTCTCGCTGCTGGTCCTCAAGGTCGGCTTCCTGCTGCTGCTGATCCTCGCGCCGGTCTTCCTGCTGATCGGCGTCCATCCGGGATCCGGGCGGATCATCGCCATGCGCTGGGTGGAGATGCTGATAGGCACCCTGCTCAGACAGGCCGTGCTCGCCCTCGTCCTCGGCGTGCTCGTGTACGGCTACGCCCTGATCATCTCCACGGCGATGCCGTGGGGCATGCAGGTCATGTTCATGGCGATCCTGACGATCGCGGTGTTCTTCTACCGGCGGCCGTTCCAGCACCTGTTCTCGTCCATGGACGGGCACACGCTCACCACCCGGATGCTCGGCGACGCGGCGACCGCGCCGACCCTGCAGCGGGCCGCGTCCGTACTGCCGCCGGTCGCGGCGGCCAGGGCGGGCCGGTGGGGCATGCGCAAGGCCGAGCCGATGCTGCAGGCGGCCGCGATGGCCGGCGGGGCCTCCGTCGGCGCGGCGGCCGCCGCCTCGGTCGCCCAGGGCAGGGTCCGCGGCGAGGACGGCGGTGCCACGCCGGCCACGCCGTCGGGCACTCGGGTCCCGGCGGGCGCGCAACCGGCTCCGCTCGACACCGACTCCCAGGCTGCCGGGCGGCGCAGGGGCACCGGCAGGCCGGTCACCGCGGCCCGCCCCGGCGCGGCGCCGCCGCTCAACCTCTCCGGAGCCGGTACGGGAGGCGGCGCGCCCCCCACCAGGTCCGGAGGCTCCTCCGGGCGCGGGCCGGGCGGGTCGAGCGGCTCGGGCGGGTCGAGCGGCTGGTTCGGCGGCCGTTCCGGCGGCTGGGCCCCGCAGGGAGGCTCGGGCGGCCGGTCCTCCTCGGGCGGCGGGTCATCCTCGGCGGGCAGGTCGTCCGGTGCGCCGGCGGTCAGGCCCTCGGCGCCCCCGGCGGGCAGGTCCTCGGGTTCCTCCGGCTCCTCGGGGGGCGGCCGCTCGGGCACGAGCATCTTCGGCGGCGGCTCCTCCCGGGGCTCCTCGGGTTCCGGCTCCTCGCGGGGCGGCTCCGGCTCGGGATCGCGTAACGGCGGCGGGTCCTCGCGTGGCTCCTCGGGCTCCGGCGGCTCCGGCGGGAGCATCTTCGGCAGCGGTGGCTCCTCGCGGAGCGCCGGTGGTCCGCGGAACCGGGACTCCGCAGGCAGGTCGTCCGAGGCGCCGCCGCTCTGGATCACCAGGCGGGCGGAGCGCGGCGGGGAGGCCGGTGAGCCGCCGCCGTTCTGGCTGCGCCCGTCCAACCGCGACAAGGACTGACAATGATCGAGGGAGGCAGCCGGCGGGGAGCCGTCTTCGCGGTGCTGGTCGTGATACTCGCCGCGGTCGGCATCTACGTGACCATGTGGTCGGACACCGGAGAGAGCCCGGAGACCCGGGCGGAGCCGGCGGGCGTCACCCGCACGGTTGCGTCGGGCCGGGAGCCGGCGCGCCCGGCGGCGACGGCCAGCAACGCGCCCTTCGACGTCTACTCCTACCTGCCGATGACCAAGCAGGAACTGGCCGCGGCCGCCGACTACGCGCAGCGGTTCACCGCCGAGTACGGCACCTTCAGCTACGACGAGGACCCGGCGGTCTACGGCGACCGTCTCAAGGGGTACGTCACGGCGGAGTTCTCGGGGGCGCTGCTGCGGACCGTCACCTCGCCGGGCACCGTCGAGGCGAACAAGGCCGACGAGATCGTCTCCGTCGGGACGGCACGCGTGAAGGGCATCCGGCAGATCGACAGCGCCTCGGTGGTCTTCGTGGTCGTCGGCACCCAGAACGTCACGGCCAGAAGCGGGGTGAACGAGAGGACCGCGGAGTACGCCGTCACGCTCATCCAGGTCGGCGCCGAATGGCGGGTCCACGATCTCCAGCCCGCCGACTCCGGCCAGGAGGGGGACGACCAGCCCTTCGAGACCGGCGCGACCGGATGACCGGCGGGTCCGCGTACCGGCGCGGCGGGGTCACGTATGGGCGCGGCGGGGTCGCGTACGGGCGAGAGCGGATGCGCGGCGGGGTCGCGTACCGGCATGGCGGGGTTGCATACGGGCGCGGCGGGGTCGCGTACGGGCATGGCGGGACGGGCGGCGAGGTCGCATGAGGGACGGCAAACACCTCCGGCTCGCGCTGATCCTCGGAGTCGCCGCGCTCTGCCTGGTCACGCTGATCATGGCACCGATGATGATGATCAGCGGTTTCCCGTCCTTCCCGTCGGTCACCGGGGAGACGCAACCCGACTGCGGGGAGGACGCGCGGGCGGCGGAGGACCTGTCGGAGACCGCGACGTCCGACATCCCCGAGGAGTATCTGAAGCTGTACCGCGAGCACGGCCGGAAGGTCGGCGTGCAGTGGAACGTGCTCGCCGGCGTCGGCAAGCGCGAGACCAACCACGGCCGCTCCACGCTCCCCGGCGTGCGGAGCGGCACCAACTACGCGGGCGCCGCCGGGCCGATGCAGTTTCTCATCAGCACGTGGGGCGGCAAGGCCAAGATCAAGATCCCGTCCACGTTCAACGGCTACGCCTCCGACGGCGACGGAGACGGCTGGGCCGACGTGTACAACCCGGCGGACGCCATCCTAGGCGCGGCGAAGATGCTGAAGCGGAACGGCGCGCCGGAGGACGTGCGGCGTTCGCTGTTCGTCTACAACCGCGCCTGGTGGTACGTCGACCAGGTCATGGAGATCGCCGGGAAGTACGCCAAGGACGGCGAGGTCACGACCCCGCCCGAGGCGGACGAGAGCTGCGACGAGCCCATGCTGCAGGCGGCGCCGACGAGCACGGTGGCCGCGATCCTCGAGTACGCGCTGGCCCAGCGGGGCAAGCCCTACATCTGGGGCGGCACGGGCCCGGCCGGCTACGACTGCTCGGGGATCATCTACATGGCCTACCGGAGCGTCGGCCTGACCATCCCGCGTACCACGTTCGGCCAGTGGCCGTTCGGCATAGAGGTTCCCGAGGGGGAGGAGCAGGCCGGGGACCTCGTCTTCTTCAACTCCGGGCCAGGAACCGGCCCAGACCGTCCCGGGCACGTGGGAATGGTGGTCTCTCCGGGCAAGATGGTCGAGGCGAGATGCCGGTTGTGCGGGCCGATCAAGGTCACCACCTACCGGGAACGCACCGGGATCGTGGGATTCACCCGGCCGTTGCAACATCCTCAGATCCTCGCGCAGCTGAAGGCGCGGGAGCAGGGCTGACAGAATCGGGAGCCATGGAAAAGGTCGTTGTGGGCGCCGCGATCGTCGACGGTGACGGAAAACTGCTCGCCGCCCAGCGTGCCGACCCTCCCGAGCTGGCCGGAGGGTGGGAGCTTCCCGGGGGGAAGGTCGATCCCGGCGAGGACGAGCACACGGCACTGGTCAGGGAGTGCCAGGAGGAGCTCGGCGTGCTGATCGAGGTGGGCGAGCGCGTCGGCGGCGACTGGGAGCTCGCCGGCGGCTACGTCCTCCGGGTCTGGCTCGCGGTGGTCGCCGAGGGTAAGCCCGAGGCGAGGGAGCACCTGGATCTGCGCTGGCTGGGCGCGGACGAACTTTACGAGGTGGCGTGGCTCCCCGCGGACCTTCCAATCGTCCGGGCGGTACAAGGTCGTCTCAACGATGGGCAAGGTCGGTTCAATAAGGATTGATCGACTCCGCAACGTGACATAACTGCTACTGGACGTGGCGATGTCGCGTGTCCGTACCCGGGGAACGGAGATATGCGGTGACCGTATGGTGGCGTGGTGCTGGGTTAGTGTCCGCTGTTGGAGCGGGGGTGCTCATCCTCGGATCCTCGGGGGTGTACGCCGTCCAGATGGACGGGCCGGGCGCGCCGCCCCTCGACCTGGCCGCCGCCGCCGACACCGGCACGTGGGCGCCGGGAAGCCGCGCCGACCAGGCGATCCGCTTCCGCATCCGCCTGCAGGGACCGGGCTCCGACGCGCGGCTGGCGGTCCTGACGACCCCCGCCGAGGCGCTCGCGGGCATCGAGTGCCCTGAGGAGACCAGGTCCTCGGCACCCGTACCCAAGGGGGCGGGGGTGTGCGTGATCGGCGCCCTGCCCGCCCGGGGTGGTTCCGTCGACGTGCTGCTCGCCGTGCCGCGGCGCCCGCAGGACGTCACGGTGACCGCCCTGGCCCGGATGAGCGGGCCCGACGGCAAGCCGGTGACGCAGCGGGCCCAGAGCACGATCAAGAGCTCGGACGCGGCGATGCGGCCGGGCGGTGGGGTCGTCGCGGGGCCGGAGACGCTGGAGCACGCCCGCGCCGCGAGAGAGGACAGGTCCGCGGGCGCCCGCGGCATCGGGGCGCCAGGTGCCGCCAGCATGGTCCTCAGGGTTCCCCGGACGGCCGGGGAGGCCGAGGGCGCTCCCCTGGCCGCACCGGACACCCCGCGGGCCGCAGAGGCCGCAGAGGCACTGAGGGCCGAGCAGCGCACGTCGGCGTTCCTGCTCGATCTTCTCGGAAAGTCGTTCGTTCCCCCGGCCGCGGGGCCGGGCGCGGCGGGTACGGGGGCGAACGGCACCGCCGCGCTCCCGGGCCCGGCGGCCTCCACGCTTCCCGCCGGGCCGGGAGCGTCGCCGGGGGCCGGCGCGCCGGTGAGCCCGCGGGCGGGCGCGCTCCCCGGGGACGCGGGAGCGACGGGAGGCCCGGCGGCCTCCGACGAGACGCGGGTCACCGCACCGGGCGGACGGCAGGAGGCCGGATCCCCCGCGGCTCCCGCCCCCGTCCGGGTCCCGGGGGCGGCCGCCGCTCCCGGTCGTCCCGCGGGTCCGGTCACCCCTGGTCTTCCGCCGGAGGGAACGCGGCTTCCGGACGGCACCGTGGCCCCGGGCGTCACGCCCGAGGCCGGTACCGGAGTGCCGGGTCAGGGGCAGGCCGCCGTACCGCCGGAGGGAGTGCCCGCCGCTCCCACGCTTCAGGGACAGAACGGCAGGCACCACTCGGCCGTGGGCTCCCAGACGGGTCGCAAGGCGGCCGGGCGGAAGGCGCGCGGGCAACGGCACGCGGCCGGCCGGTCCGGTGCGCGCGGGCAGGGAGCGGGCCGGTCGGCCCTCCGGCACGCGGGTCCCGGCCAGCCGGGCCTCGGTCAGCCGGGCCTCGGTCAGCCGGGCATCGGCCAGCCGGGAATCGGCCTGCCGATGACCGGCCCGCCCGGGGGACCGCAGACAGGGCCTGGCCTCCAGACGCTCGGCCCGGTCCCCCCGGGGGGCGGTCAGAAGATCGCCGGCCGTCCCGGAGCGCGCCGGCCGGTGGTCGGGCCGATGGTTCCCGGCTATCCGGGGGTCGGCCCGCAGCCCGCCATGCCGGGACAGGGCATGGGCCGGCCGATGATGCCGGGCTATCCGGGGGTCGGGCAGCCGGGCATGGGACAGCCCGGCGTGCCGCCGCAGGGGGCGGGCGGGCCGATGGGCGGGCCCCTGCCCCCCGGCCACCCGGGAGCGGGTCAGCAGCCGGGCGGACCGCAGATGCCGGGAGCGCAGGGAGCGCCGGGAGCGCAGGGGCCCATGATGCCGCCGGTCTCGATGGGAATGGCGGGGGCGGGCCAGATGCCCGGCCTCGTGAACGGTCTCCAGCTGCCGCAGGCGGGTCCCTTCCCCGCCGCGCAGGTGCCCCTTTCGCAGGACCCGCGCCCGCAGGGCGCACCCCTCCCGCAGGACGTCGACGGCCCGAGCGACCAGGTTCAGCCGGTCGCCGAGTCAAGCCCGCTGCTGACAGGGGTCCGGGGTCTCCCGGCGGTGGGAGCGGCGGTGGGAGCGCTGCTCGGTCTCCTGTGGCTGCAGAGGAGGATCCAGCGCCGCCGCCGGTCGCGACACGTTTTGTAAAACGCGGTTTACTGTTACTTTTGCCCAACTAGTATTTACTTTGACGTGTTCATGGTTGATTTCGCGGAGGGCACCGGTGACGCGAGCACGGCACAGGGCAGCTGTCTCCGCCGTTGTGATGTCCGTGGGACTCAGCGGCGCCGTCCTGCTCGCCCTGGCGCCGCTCGCCGGATCCTCCGCGGCCGGCGCGACCGTCAGGGTGATGAGCGTCAACCCGGACCCGTCGCAGATCGAGGGCTGTGACGTCGATCCGGCCGGACCCTGCGAGGAGCCCACGCCGATCGTCACCGTCACGGTCACCGAGGATCCCGAGGGCGGCGTCCCCGAGGAGACCGCGGTACCGCAGAAGACCGTGACCACCACGATCACCGTCCCGGCGTCGCCGAAGCCCCCCAAGCCTCCCAAGACGTCCTCGGCTCCGCCGCCGCCTCCGCAGGAGACGGCCGTGCAGCCGCCGCCGGTCCAGAACACCATGCCTCCGGTGACTCCGCCCGCCGAGACCGCTTCGCCGGAGGACAACGACCCCCAGTTCCCGCCGACCAGCCCCGAGCCGACCCCGCTTCCCACCGCCTCGCCCACGCCGTCCGACACCGCGACGCTCGACGAGAGCGCCGCGGGCACCTCCGTGTACGAGATCCGCAACGCGGGTTCGGAGTTCGACGGGGCCACGCTGAGCCGCCAGCTCGGCATCCCGGCGCTGATCCTGGTGCTGCTGGTGCTGTTCGCCGTCCTGATCTTCGAGGGCAGGCTGCGCCGCCTGGCGCACGCCGCGGCCATCCGCCGGGCCGGTCCGCGCGGGATGGGCCGCGACCCGATGGATCCGATGGCCTACCCCGGCGGCCCCGGCTACGGTCCCGGCCCCTACCAGGGCGGCACGGCCTACGCGCCGATCATCAGCTTCGTGCCCATGCAGATGTACGCCCCGGTCTATCCGGAGGGCTACACCCCCGAGCGGTACCCCCACGGGTACGACCAGACGACGGCGTACCTGCCCGCGCCCGGTTACGAGCAGCAGCCGCTCGCCGGCCACGGTGACCCGTACGACCCGCAGACCGGTCACGTGCAGCCGGGGAGGCCCGCGCCGGCGTCCTACGGCCCGACGGCCCAGGACGGCTCACCGGCCGCCTTCCAGAGCACCTCGCGGTTCGACTCCGGCGAGGGGCGCCTCCCGCAGGGGGCGCCGGAGTTCCCCGGGGCGCCGTTCCCGCAGGAGCCCGCCCGGGGCGATCTGGCAGCAGACGGTCCGCGAGACGACTTCCGGCCGTTCGGCACCGATCCCGGTCCCGCTCCCGTTCCCCAGGACGTCTCCGGTCAGGGTCCCTCAACGGGCCGGCCCCTCTCCGGCGGTCCCCAGGACGGCTTCACGCCGTCCGGCGGGGAACCGCAGGGCGACCGGAGCGGGCCGGAGCGTCCCGCGGGGGAGAGGGCCAAGCCCTTCGGGCCCGAGCCGCAGGGCGGTCCCGCCCAGGGCCCCGCTGAGACGGGTCCCGGCGACCGGCCCGCCGGGGACGAGCGGCCTCCCGCCGAGCCGGCCCCGACGGCGGTCTATCCGCTCCCCGGCCAGGACACCGGCAAGAAGAAGCGCGGCCTCTTCCGCCGTTCCACCTGACCCCGGACGATCCTGACCGTCCGGGGAGGGATCCCTACGGCCCGGTCGTGGACGGAGCGGGAAGCAGCGGGCTCAGCAGCGCGGCCAGGGTGAAGACGCCGACGTTGTACCAGAGCGTCGTCGCGGTCGCCGTGCCGAACCGGTCCGCGAGGTCACCGGTTCCCGTGGAGGCCAGGGCGAAGAAGACGGCCCCGACGATCGTGATCCCGACGGCGGTGCCGAACTGGATGCCGGTGTTGACGACGCCGGAACCGGCGCCGGCGTCGTCGGCGGGGACGTCGCCGAGCACCACGCCGGTGAGGATCGGCACGCACAGTCCCATGCCGAGACCGATGACCAGCTCGGCGGCCGCGACGTGCGGCCAGGCCAGATCGGATCCCAGGACCCGTACGGAGGCGATCACGGCGAGGGTGCCCGCGGCCATCGTGAGCGCGCCCGCGCCGATGAGGCGGCGGCCGTGTGCCGCACCGTGGCGCAACGCGAGGTGGGTGGTCGCGGTGATGCCGACGGGCCAGGCCAGCGTCACCAGTGCCGTGTGCAGCGGCGTCCACCCCAGGCCGGACTGCAGCTGGTAGGTCAGCACGAGGAAGAACGACGTCACGCCGGAGAAGAGCAGCAGCACCACGGTCACCCCGGCGGTGAACGACCTTCGCCGGAACAGCGTGGGCGGTACGAGTGCGGAACCGTCCCGGAGGTGACGGCGCCGCTGCTGGGCGGCGAACAGCGCCAGGAGCACGACCCCCGCGGCCATCGCGGCGAACGTCCAGGCGGGCCATCCCGCCGCATGACCCTGTACGAGCGGGTACATGATCCCCAGCGTGGCGAGCGTCACCAGGGCCACCCCCGCCAGGTCGAGCCGGAGCGGCCGCTCCGAGCGGGTCTCGGGCATGAACCGCACCGCCGCGCAGAAGGCGAGGACCCCGATGGGCACGTTGACGTAGAAGATCGCGCGCCAGCCGGAGCCCAGCACGTCGTACTCGGTCAGCAGCCCGCCCAGCAGCGGAGCGCTGACGCTGCCCACGCTGAGAACGGCGCCCAGAAGCGAGAACGCCAGGGTCCGCTCGGCGGGGGCGAACATGACGACGATGACCGACATCACCTGGGGCACCATCAACGCGGCCATCGCGCCCTGGGCGAGACGGCCGCCGACGAGCGCCTCCGGCGTCGTGGCGGCACCGCACGCGACGGAGGCGAGGGTGAACCCGGCGACGCCGATCAGGAAGAGGCGCCGGCGCCCGAAGATGTCACCGAGCCGCCCGCCGGTGATCAGCAGCAGGGCGAACGCCAAAGCGTAGCCGGCGAGGCTCCACTGCGCGGTGGTGTGATCGGCGCCGAGGTCGCGCTGGATGCGGGGCAGCGCGATGCCGAGGATGGTCGCGTCGACGTTGTCCATGAAGGCGGCGCTCAGGACGACGCCGAGGGCGATCCAGCGCCGGCGCGACACGGGAGGACCGGTTCTGGGCGGGGCGGCGGGCATGCTTTCCTCCCGGAGGATCGCTTATCCTTCTGTAGCCAAAATAGAGAGTCTCTTATTTAGAGTGTCTCTATTTTAGAGAGAATAGGAAGAGGGGTCCGCCGTGTCAACGGAGCGGGAGAGCCGCATGGATATGATCATGGCCGTGTCCGACCAGGGGCGCCTGACGGCCATGCGGGCGGCGCTGTTCCACGTCGGCGTCGCCGGCCGGGCCGGAATCAACGTGACCGACTTCAACTGCCTGGCCGTCCTCGACAAGGAGGGCCCCCTGACCCCGCACGACCTCGCCGTACGGATCGGGCTGACGCGCGGCGGCGCCATCACCGCGGTCGTGGACCGCCTGCAGAAAGCGGGGTACGTGCGCCGCAGCCGGGACGGCGCCGACCGGCGCCGTGTCCTCGTCGAGCTGGTGCGCGAGGGGCCCTACCGCGCGCTGCAGGAGATCCTGACGGACGTCAACCGGGCCTACGCCGATCTCGTCGAGAGCTACGGCGACGCGGAGCTGGCGATCATCCATGACTTCGCCGTCCGCGCCAACGAGGTCATGCGGAAGCAGACACAGCGGCTGTGGCGTGACCGAGAGGCGGGGCGCGAGGAAACAACGGGGTGACACGGCGGCGCCGCCCCCGGGAGAGTCCGGAGACGGCGCCGTCGTGAGCGGTGGGGAGGGTCAGGTCTTCGAGCCGGAACGCTTGAAGATCTTGTTGCCCAGCCAGACCAGCGGGTCGTACTTGCGGTCGACGACGCGCTCCTTCATGGGGATCAGCGCGTTGTCGGTGATCTTGATGTGCTCGGGGCAGACCTCGGTGCAGCACTTGGTGATGTTGCAGTAGCCGAGACCGTGCTCCTCCTGGGCGGAGTCCTTGCGGTCGGCCACGTCGTACGGGTGCATGTCCAGCTCGGCGATCCGCATCAGGAAACGCGGACCGGCGAAGTTGGTCTTGTTCTCCTCGTGGTCACGGATGACGTGACAGACGTTGTTGCACATGAAGCACTCGATGCACTTGCGGAACTCCTGGGACCGCTCGACGTCGATCTGCTGCATGCGGAACTCGCCCGGCTTCACGTCGGCCGGAGGGATGAAGGACGGGATCTCCCTGGCCTTCTGGTAGTTGAACGACACGTCCGTGACCAGGTCCTTGATCACCGGGAACGTCCGCATGGGCGTCACGGTGATCGTCTCCTCCTCGGTGAAGGTGGACATCCGGGTCATGCACCCGAGCTTCGGCCTGCCGTTGATCTCCATCGAGCACGAGCCGCACTTGCCGGCCTTGCAGTTCCAGCGGACGGCCAGGTCGGGGGCCTGGGTGGCCTGGAGCCTGTGGATGATGTCGAGGACGACCTCGCCCTCGTTCACCTCGACCGTGAAGTCCTCGAGCTTGCCCTCGCCGCCCTCGCCCCGCCACACGCGGAACTTCGCCTTGTAACTCATGGTTACTCCTTGGCCAGCGCGTCAAAGGCGGCCAGCTCTTCCTCGGTGATGTACTTCTTCAGCTCGTCGCGGTCGAAGAGCTTGATGAGGTCGTCCCGCATCGGCGGCTGCACCTGCTCCTGCACCGTGATGCCGGAGCCGTCCGGGGTGAGACCGCAGCGCAGGATCTTGGTCCGCCACTCGGACGACATGCCGGGGAAGTCGTCGCGCGTGTGACCGCCGCGGCTCTCCTGGCGCAGCAGCGCCGCCTTCGCCACGCACTCCGAGACCAGGAGCATGTTGCGCAGGTCGAGGGCGAGGTGCCAGCCCGGGTTGTAGATGCGGCTGCCGGCCGCGCCGACGCCCTGGGCCCGCTCCTTGAGCTTCTCCACCGCCTCCAGCGCCTCGGAGACCTCCTCGGCCTTGCGGATGATGCCGACCAGCTCGTTCATCGTCCGCTGCAGCTCGTGGTGGACCTCGTACGGGTTCTCGCCCGCGCGCTCCAGCGGGGCCAGCGCCTCCGCGCTCGCCTCGGCCACGGCCTCCTCGGAGATCTTCGGCCGGGCCGCCAGGCCGTCCACGTACGAGGCCGCTCCCGCGCCCGCGCGGCGGCCGAACACCAGCAGGTCGGACAGCGAGTTGCCGCCCAGCCGGTTGGAGCCGTGCATGCCGCCGGAGACCTCACCGGCCGCGAACAGGCCGGGCACGTCCGCCGCGCCGGTGTCGGCGTCGACCTCGACGCCGCCCATGATGTAGTGGCAGGTCGGGCCGACCTGCATGGCCTCCTTGGTGATGTCGACGTCGGCCAGCTCCTTGAACTGGTGGTGCATCGACGGCAGCCGCTTGATGATCTCCGCGGCGGGGAGGCGGGTGGAGACGTCCAGGTAGACGCCGCCCTGGGGCGATCCGCGGCCGGCCTTCACCTCGGAGTTGATGGCCCGCGCGACCTCGTCGCGGGGGAGCAGCTCCGGAGGGCGGCGGTTGTTGGCCTGGTCGGTGTACCAGCGGTCGCCCTCCTCCTCGCTGGTGGCGTACTTGTCCTTGAACACCTCGGGGATGTAGTCGAACATGAAGCGCTTGCCCTCGGAGTTCCTCAGCACCCCGCCGTCGCCGCGGACGGACTCGGTGACGAGGATGCCACGCACCGAGGGCGGCCAGACCATCCCGGTGGGATGGAACTGGATGAACTCCATGTTGATCAGCTTCGCGCCGGCCAGCAGGGCCAGCGCGTGGCCGTCGCCGGTGTACTCCCACGAGTTGGACGTGACCACGTACGACTTGCCGATGCCGCCGGTGGCCAGCACGATCGCGGGGGCGTCGAACAGGATGAGCTTGCCGTTCTCCCGCCAGTAGCCGAAGGCCCCGGAGATCGCGCCGCTCCCGCCGGGCCCCGTCTCCTTGAGCAGGCGGGTCACCGTGCACTCCTGGAAGACCTTGATGTACGCCTCGGCGTCGCCGTGGAGCCTCTCGTCCTCCTGCTGGAGCGCGACCACCCGCTGCTGCAGGGTGCGGATCAGCTCCAGGCCGGTGCGGTCGCCGACGTGGGCCAGCCGCGGGTACTCGTGCCCGCCGAAGTTGCGCTGGCTGATCTTGCCGTCCTTGGTGCGGTCGAACAGCGCGCCCCACGCCTCCAGCTCCCAGACCCGGTCCGGAGCCTCCTTGGCGTGCAGCTCGGCCATCCTCCAGTTGTTGAGGAACTTGCCGCCGCGCATGGTGTCGCGGAAGTGCACCATCCAGTTGTCGTCGCTGTTGACGTTGCCCATGGCGGCGGCCGCGCCGCCCTCGGCCATGACCGTGTGCGCCTTGCCGAACAGCGACTTGCAGACGATCGCCGTCCGCTTGCCCTGCTGGCGGGCCTCGATGGCCGCCCGCAGACCCGCACCGCCGGCGCCGATGACGACGACGTCGTATTCGTGACGCTCGATTTCCACAGGAGATCCTTATGCGAACGAGAAGGCGATGATGCCCTTGGCGACCAGGCGCACGTACAGGTCGGCGCCCATGACGGAGAACATGGAGATCAGCGCGAGCTGCGAGTGCCTGGCGTTGAGCTTGGAGACGAAGCCCCAGGCCCGGTAGCGGATCGGGTGCTTGGAGAAGTGGTTCAGGCGCCCGGCCGTGATGTGCCGGCAGGAGTGGCACGACAGCGTGTACAGGTTGATCAGGACCGCGTTGACGATCAGGATCCAGGTGCCCAGACCGGCCGGCTTCTCGATGAGGGCCTTCACCGCGTCGTACGCGAGGACGAGGCCGACGACGATCGCCGCGTAGAAGAAGTAGCGGTGGATGTTCTGCAGGATCAGCGGGAACCGCGACTCGCCGGAGTACTTCTTGTGCGGCTCGTTCACCCCGCAGGCCGGGGGCGAGAGCCAGAACCCCCGGTAGTAGGCCTTGCGGTAGTAGTAGCAGGTGAAGCGGAACCCCGCGGGAAGGCCGAGGATCAGCAGGCCGGGAGGCAGGGTGTACCAGTCGCCGAAGGGGGCGAGGCCGAACAGCCGCGCGTCCGGCGGACAGCTAGTCGCCAGACAGGGCGACGCGAACGGCGCGTGGTACGGCGATACGAAGTATTTTGTATCAAAGATCGCCCACGTGGCGTAGACGAGGAATGCCGTGAAAATGATGAAAGTGACCAGCGGATAGCGCCACCACTGGTCGGTCCGCAGAGTGCGCTCCTTGATCTGCGCACGTTGCCTTCTGGCCGGGCTCTCGGCCGTTGTCTGGGTCATCGAGACCTCTCCACCTCCCGCGGACCCCGCTCGCCCAGGGGTCCGGGTTGTTTCAGTTGTGCCGCGCGTCCGGGCCATCGTCGCGCCGGCTCACACGTGCGCGCGCATGTTGGTGGGGGATACGTTACGACGGAGCCCAGGGGTTGTGTGTAAGGGGTCTCTCACAATTTCACCGACCCGGTGTGATTCCTGTCACGTTCGCCTGGCAGGAGCCCCTCGCCTGCGACGTCTCACGAGGTGGACGATCACAGGGAGGTCTCGGGAGGTTGTGGAGGCGGCTGTGGCGAACGGGCGACCCCTGTTTCCGCCCCTCGCCCGCGCCCCGGCGGGTTCGCCCGTCGTCTGTGCTCCGGCGGGTTCGCCGTTCGTCCGTGTTCCGGCGGGTTCGCTCGTCGTCTGTGCTCCGGCGGGCTCGCCTTTCGCCCGTGCCCCGGCGGGCCGTCAGTAGTGCTGGCTGGAGTTGGGCAGCTTGACGACGGTCACGAAGAAGTCGTCGATCCGCCGGACCACGCTGATGAACTGGTCGAAGTCGACCGGCTTGGAAACATAGGCGTTGGCGTGCAGGTTGTAGCTGCGCAGGATGTCCTCCTCGGACTCCGACGTGGTCAGCACGACCACCGGGATCCCGCGGAGCTTCTCGTCGGCCTTGATGTCCTGGAGCACCTCCCGGCCGTCCTTGCGGGGCAGGTTGAGGTCGAGCAGGATCAGGTCGGGCCGGGGCGCGTCGGCGTAGTCGCCCTCCTTGCGCAGGAAGGCCATGGCCTGCTCGCCGTCGTTGACCACGTGCAGCTTGTTGCGGACCTTGTTGAGCTCGAAGGCCT
This sequence comes from Streptosporangium sp. NPDC023825, assembly GCF_040639575.1. Lineage (NCBI taxonomy): Bacteria > Bacillati > Actinomycetota > Actinomycetes > Streptosporangiales > Streptosporangiaceae > Streptosporangium > Streptosporangium sp. NPDC023825. Next base: position 95,426 of record NZ_JBFAAE010000007.1, read on the forward strand.
CCCGCGTCAGCAGGACATCGCCCGGGTCGTCCTCGACCAGGAGCACGTCGATCCAGCGCAGGTCATTCATCCATGTCTCCTGTGGGAAGGGTCCAGCGGAAGGTCGTGCCCGGCGTGGCGGTTTTCCCGACGTTCTCGCTGTTCTCGGTCTTTTCGGTGATCGCGGTGCTCTCGGTGGTCCCGGCGTTATCGGTGTTCTCGGTGGCGCCGGCGCTTTCGGCGCTCTTGGCGGTCTCGCCGCCTCCGGTGTCCACCCAGATGCGGCCGCCGTGGTACTCGACGATCTTCTTGCACAGCGCCAGCCCGATGCCCGTGCCCGCGTACACGTCCCGGCCGTGCAGGCGCTGGAAGATGAGGAAGATGCGGTCAGTGTATTTGCTGTCGATACCGATGCCGTTGTCGGTGCAGGAGAACTCCCACATGTCCCCGTCGCGCCGCACCCCGATGTGGATCACCGGTGGTTCCTGCGAGTGGAACTTGATCGCGTTGCCGATGAGGTTCTGGAACAGCTGGGTCAGCTGCGCCCGGTTGCCGTGCACCTCGGGCAGCTCGTCGTGGGTCACCGTCGCCCCGGCGTCCTCGATGGTGGCGCCGAGGTTGTTCAGCGCGGCCTTGAACGGCACGGTGGCGTCGATCCTGGTGCGCTCGCCGCCCATCCTGCCGACCCGGGAGAAGTCGAGCAGGTCGTTGATCAGCAGCTGCATGCGCTTGGCGCCGTCGACGGAGAAGGCGATGTACTGCTTGGCGCGCTCGTCGAGCTGGTCGCCGTAGCGCTGCTCGAGCATCTGGGTGAAACTGGCCACCTTGCGCAGCGGCTCCTGCAGGTCGTGGCTGGCCACGTAGGCGAACTGCTCGAGCTCGCCGTTGGAGCGCTTCAGCTCCGCCGCCTGGTCCTCCAGCTTGCGCCGCGTCTCCGAGGACCGGCGCCACTCGGCGAGGATGCGGCGGCGCATCGCGTCGACATGGCCCGACAGCTCGGACAGCTCGGCCGGGCGATCCACCCGGAGCCTGTGGTCGAAATCGCCCTGGGCGACCGCGCGGACCTGCTGGTTCAGCTCGGCCAGCGGGCGAAGCACCGCGTACCGCACGATGAGCACCGCGGCGATCCCGGCCACGACGAGCGCCGAGGCCACACCGATGAGCGCGACGTAGAAGGCCTGCCAGCCGCGGTCGAGCCGGACGACGCCGACCTCGTGCAGCCGGTTCAGGTGGCTCTGGAGGCCGGAGAGGGACTGGCGGACCTCGTTGAACCGGGTGGCGTTGATGGAGGCGTTCTGCCGGGCGGCGTCGGTCTTCAGTGTCGGTACGGCGGCGATGACCGACTCCGCGTAGTCGCGCCGCCAGGCCTCTCCCGCGGCCTTCAGCCGGGCCACCTCGGCGGTGACCGCCTGCCGTTCCGGCATCCGGGGGAGCAGCGCGACGAGCGTGTCCAGCGAGGTCTTCTCCGTGGCGATCGCGTTCCGGTAGTCCCGCAGGGAGACTTCCTCGTTGGTCCTGCCGTACGCGCGCACCGAGCTCTCCTGCGAGGTCATCGCGTTGGAGATCTCCAGAAGCCGCAGCGCCGCCGGGTCGACGACGTCGACCAGCGCCTCCCTGGCCTCTCGCGTCTCCTCGATCGACTTGATCGTGACGACGGCGGAGACCATGAAGACCAGCGCGATGCCCACCCCGGCGAGCGTGAACCAGCGTCCCACCGGAAGGTTCCCGAACCCCTTCGCGGGGGTGAACGCGGGCAGGGGACGAGGACTGGGGCGGCGATCCGGACGCTCCGAAAGGTCCGGACGCTCCGAAAGGTCCGGACGGTCCGGACGGCCGGTCATCGTTTTCCGTTTCGGGAGATGAGCACGGTCGCCAGGTCGTCGCTGAGCGCGTCGCGGTTCAGCTCTATGACGCGTTCGATGAGCCGGTCGAGCTCGATCCCGCCCTGCTCCTGGACGAGCCTGAGCAGGCCCTCGGTGCCGAGCAGGTCGGGCCCGCCGCCCACGGTGGCCTCGATCAGGCCGTCGGTGTAGAGCAGCAGCGACCAGTCGTCGCCGAGCGGAACGTCGATCGCCGTCCACTCGACGTCCTGGAAGATTCCCAGCGGGGGCCCCGAGGGGGTGCCGGGCACCACGCCGATCACGCCGTCGCGGATCAGCAGCGGCGGCGGGTGGCCGACCACGTGCATCCGCGCCCGGTCGAGCGTGGGGTCGATCGTGGCGATGCACAAGGTGGTGAAGATCTCCGCGGACTTGCGCTCCAGGCGGAGCACCGACTCCAGGGTGCCGAGCAGCTCGTTGCCGGTGTGCCCGGCCAGGACCAGGGTCCGCCAGGCGATCCTGAGCGCGACACCCAGCGCGGCCTCGTCGGGGCCGTGCCCGCACACGTCGCCGACCACCACGTGGATGGCGCCGTCGGGGCTCTGCACGGTGTCCCAGAAGTCACCGGCCAGAAGGGCGCGCCTGCGCCCCGGCAGGTAGCGGGCCTGGTGGTCCAGGACCCCGGGGGCCAGCAGCGGGACCGGCAGGAGCCCGCGTTCGAGGCGGGAGTTCTCCTTGGTGAGCAGCTCGGCCTCGACCAGCTTGCGCTGGGCCAGGTCGGCGCGCTTGCGCTCTATCGAGTAGCGGATCGCCCGCGCCAGCAGGCGGGCCTCCACGTCCTGCTTGACCAGGAAGTCCTGGGCGCCGGCGGCGACGGCCTCCACGCCGACGTGGGTGTCGTTCAGGCCGGTCAGCACGAGCACGGCGGCGTGCGGAGCCATCGACAGCACCTGCTCAAGCGCCTCGAGACCGGTCGCGTCGGGCAGGGAGAGGTCGACGAGCACGCACCGCACGTCCTCGGTGAGGCGCTCCCGGCTCTCGGCCATGCTGCGCACCCAAATGATCTTGGGTGGGTTGTCCGCCTCGCTGAGCAGTTCCTCCACGAGGAAGGCGTCGCCCGCGTCGTCCTCGATGAGGAGGAGTGTGAGCGTTTCATTGGCGGGGGCGGTCACTGACGCCTCTTCGTGAGATCGGGAGAACCTGTCGACGCTACGTAGAATAGTGTGACACCGGGACTTAGAGGGTGTTGATCAGTTCCCGTGATCCACGCGGCCGATATCGTGACCTGCCGCACGTCAGGAACGCGCCACAGCGGCCGTCGAGCACCCGTCGAGCACCCCCCGGCCGCCGGGCATCCACGGCCGCTGCCCGGCCGGACGGCCCGCAAATCCCCGCCGTCACACGCGACGAGCGACCGCACGCGTGCCGCGGTGACGGTTTCCGGAGCGGATCCGCCGGCCGGGGGCCGGCCCCCGGCGGCCAGTCCCCGATGATCGGCTCTCGACGGTCGAGGGTCGAGGGTCGAGGGTCGACGACCGGTGGCCGGCGGCCGGTTCTCGGTGGTCAGCTCTCGGTGATCAGATCGAGTCCCTGGGGGAGGCTGCCGTCACGGGCGGCCTCGGTGAGGAAGAGGAGCAGGGTCGAGCGGAAGGCCTGCGCGGCGCGGGTGGGCTCGACGTCCTTGCGGTGCGCGATGGCTATGGTGCGGCGCAGCCCGGGGGGCGCCAGCGGCGTCCCGGCCAGCCCCGGGCGGCCGTCCAGCACCATCGAGGGCACCAGCGCGATGCCCAGCCCGGCCTCCACGAAGCGCAGCACGGCGTCCATCTCGCCGCCCTCCACCGCGAACCTGGGCTCGAACCCGGCCTGCCTGCAGGCGCTGAGCGTCGCCTCCCGCAGGTCGTACCCGCGCCTGAACATCACCATCGGCCGTCGCCGCAGCTCCTCGATGCGCACGTACGGCCGGCGAGGGTGATCGTTCGAGGGGGAGGCGACGACGAGGTTCTCCCGCAGGATCTCCTCGGTGACGAGGGAGGGGTCGTCGCTGTGCAGCGGCATGATGATCAGTGCCAGGTCGAGCTGGCCGCGGGCGAGGGTGCGGACCAGGTCGCGGGAGCCGCCCTCCTCCACGAACAGCTCGATGCCGGGGTAGGCGTGGTGGAACCTGGCCAGCGCGTCGGCGAGCAGCCCGGCGCAGAGCGAGGGGGTCGCGCCGAGCCGGACCCGTCCCCGGCGCAGTCCCGCGAGCTCGCCGACCTCGCTCCTGGCGGTCTCGGCGTCGGCCAGCATCCTGCGGGCCAGCGGCAGCAGCGCCTCACCCGCCGGGGTCAGCGTGACGTTCCCCCGGGCGCGGCTGAACAGCGGCGCGCCGAGCTCGGCCTCCAGGGCCTTGATCTGCTTGCTCAGCGAAGGCTGGGCGACGCGCATCCCCTCGGCGGCCTGGGTGAAGTGCCGGGCCTCGGCGACCGCCACGAAGTAGGCGAGTTGCTGGAGCTGCACGTTTCCCTAGCGTAGGGGCTCCTCCGCGTACGACTCCCCTGGTGTGCGCGTCGCCGGGGGTGCGAGTCGCCGGGGGTGAGGTCCTGGGCGTCGAGGATCCGCCGGGGACCTCGAGCGCCTGGGATCCCGGATACGGGACCCATAGCGCACGGGCCCCGCGGCCTCGGATCCGGGACGGGCGGTGGCGTGCGAGACGATGTGAGGCTTTGGCGAGGAAGTTGTGAGATTGCTCGCACCGCCCCGGGGCCGCGGTCCCGGAAGCCGCAGGAAAGCAGAGTTAATAGCCACAGGCTATGGAAACCACATCCACGATGACTTGGACGCCGGTAAACCCTCCTCCCTAGCGTGACAAGCGTGACTGCCACGATTGAGCGCGGATCCGCCACCGCGTCGGTGAAACCCCCGGCGGACGCCCCATCCAAGCCGGCTCCGCCCAGGCGGCGGGGCGGATTCCTCCGCTCCTCCAACGGCAAGAAGGCCGTGATGGCCGTCACGGGCGCCTTGATGGTGCTCTTCCTTGTCGGCCACATGGTCGGAAACCTCAAGAGCTTCTTCGGCGCCGAGTCCTTCAACTCCTACGCGGCCTTCCTGCGGACCGTGGGCGAGCCGATCCTCCCGTACCGCACCCTGCTGACCGCCATCGAGATCGGGCTGGTCGTCACGGTCGGGTTGCACATGTGGTCGGCGATCTCCCTGGCCCGGCGGGCGCGCAAGGCCCGTCCGGTCAGGTACGCGGCCAGGCGCAAGTCCCGGGCGAGCGGCTACGCGGTCCACACCATGCGCTACGGCGGCGTCGTCATCGTGCTGTTCGTGGTCTACCACCTGCTGGACCTGACGTTCGGCGTGGCCAACCCGGCGGGCGGGGGCTCCACCCCGTACGAGCGCCTGGTCGAGGGCTTCGCGCCGTCCCGCTGGTGGATCACCCTGTTCTACGTGCTCGCGGTCGTCATGGTCGGCCTGCACCTGCGCCACGGCCTGTGGAGTGCCTTCCAGACGCTCGGCCTGGCGGGCCGCCGCAGCTACCGCTCGCTGAGGGCCGCGGCCACGGGCCTGTCGGCACTGCTGGTCGCCGGCTTCCTCGCGGTCCCGGTCGCGGTCGTCATCGGAGTGATCAAGTGAGCGGGGCCCGGGGTGACGGGCACGACGGCGTACGAGGAGCGGACCTCCCGTACGGCGGACGAGAGGCGGACCTTCCGCATGGCGAGCGAGGAGCGGTGAGCGGGGCATGACCACGGGATACACAGAGGGCACGCCGATCCGCGACACCAAGGCCCCCGACGGCCCGATCGAGGACCGCTGGGAGAAGCGCAAGTTCGGTGCCAAGCTGGTCAACCCGGCCAACAAGCGCAAGCTCAACGTCATCGTCGTGGGCACGGGGCTGGCGGGCGGCTCGGCCGCCGCGACCCTCGGCGAGCTGGGCTACAACGTCAAGTCCTTCTGCTACCAGGACACGCCCCGGCGCGCGCACTCCATCGCGGCCCAGGGCGGCATCAACGCGGCCAAGAACTACCGGGGCGACGGCGACTCGATCTACCGGCTGTTCTACGACACGGTCAAGGGCGGCGACTTCCGCGCCCGCGAGTCCAACGTCTACCGGCTCGCCCAGGTCAGCGTGAACATCATCGACCAGGCCGTGGCCCAGGGCGTGCCGTTCGCCCGCGAGTACGGCGGCCTGCTCGACACCCGCTCCTTCGGCGGCGCGCAGGTCTCCCGCACCTTCTACGCCAGGGGCCAGACGGGCCAGCAGCTGCTGCTCGGCGCGTACCAGGCGCTGGAGCGGCAGATCGCGGCCGGGACCGTCGAGATGCACACCCGTCACGAGATGCTCGACCTGATCGTCTCCGACGGCCGGGCGCGCGGCGTCATCGTCCGCGACATGGTCACCGGCGAGATCGAGCGGCACCTAGCCGACGCGGTCGTGCTGGCCAGCGGCGGGTACGGCAACGTGTTCTTCCTGTCGACCAACGCCAAGGGCTGCAACACCACGGCGATCTGGCGGGCGCACCGGCGCGGCGCGATGTTCGCCAACCCCTGCTACACCCAGATCCACCCGACCTGCATCCCGGTCAGCGGCGACTACCAGTCGAAGCTGACCCTGATGTCGGAGTCGCTGCGCAACGACGGCCGCGTGTGGGTGCCGCTCGAGCGGGGCGACACCCGCCCGGCCTCGGAGATCCCCGAGGAGGAGCGCGACTACTACCTGGAGCGCATCTACCCGGCGTTCGGCAACCTGGTCCCGCGCGACATCGCCTCCCGCGCCGCCAAGAACGTCTGCGACGAGGGCCGCGGCGTCGGCCCCGGCGGCCTGGGCGTCTACCTCGACTTCGCCGACGCGATCCGCCGCCTGGGCCGCGACGCGGTGGAGAAGAAGTACGGCAACCTCTTCGAGATGTACGAGCGCATCACCGGCGAGGACCCCTACGCCCAGCCGATGCGCATCTACCCGGCCGTCCACTACACGATGGGCGGCCTGTGGGTGGACTACGACCTGCAGTCCACGATCCCGGGCCTGTTCGTGATCGGCGAGGCCAACTTCTCCGACCACGGCGCCAACCGCCTCGGCGCGTCCGCGCTGATGCAGGGCCTGGCCGACGGCTACTTCGTGCTGCCGACCACGATCGGCGACTACCTCGCGAACGGCCCGTACGGCGAGGTCGACGAGGAGGCCGCGGCCGAGGCCGAGGTGGCGGTGCGCGAGAAGATCGCCAGGCTGCTGTCGAACGACGGGGACCGCACCGCGGACTCCTACCACCGCGAGCTGGGCAAGCTCATGTGGGACCACTGCGGCATGGAGCGCACCGAGGAGTCGCTGCGCAAGGCCCTGGAGCGGATCCCCGAGCTGCGCGAGGAGTTCTGGAGGAACGTGAAGGTCTCCGGCGAGGCCGGGGAGCTCAACCAGGCGCTGGAGCGGGCCGGGCGGGTGGCCGACTTCTTCGACCTGGCCGAGCTGATGTGCATCGACGCGCTGCACCGCACCGAGTCGTGCGGCGGCCACTTCCGCGCCGAGTCGCAGGACGCCGACGGCGAGGCCCTGCGCGACGACGAGCACTTCGCCTACGTCGCCGCCTGGGAGTACGGGGAGCAGGGCCCGATCCTGCACAAGGAAGATCTCGACTACGAGTACGTCAAGATGAGCCAGCGGAGTTACAAGTGAATCTCACTCTCAAGGTCTGGCGGCAGCGGGGCCCCGAGGACAAGGGCCGCATGGTCACCTACCGGGTCGAGGACGTGTCTCCGGACATGTCCTTCCTGGAGATGCTCGACGTCCTCAACGAGCGGCTCATCCTGGAGGGCGACGACCCGGTCGCCTTCGACCACGACTGCCGCGAGGGCATCTGCGGCATGTGCGGCATGGTCATCAACGGTGTCGCGCACGGCGAGCAGGTGGCGACCACCACCTGCCAGCTGCACATGCGGCACTTCGAGGACAACGCGGTCATCACCATCGAGCCGTGGCGCGCCGCGCCCTTCCCGGTGGTGAAGGACCTGGTCGTGGACCGTTCGGCGTTCGACCGCATCATCCAGGCGGGCGGCTTCGTCTCCGTCCCGGCGGGTTCGGCCCCCGACGCGCACAGCGTCCCGGTGAAGAAGGTCGACGCCGACTCGGCGTTCGACGCGGCCACCTGCATCGGCTGCGGCGCCTGCGTCGCCGCCTGCCCGAACGGCTCGGCCTCCCTCTTCACCGCCGCCAAGATCACTCACCTGGGCCTGCTGCCGCAGGGCCAGCCCGAGCGCGACTCCCGCGCCAAGGCCATGGTCGAGCAGATGGACGCGGAGGGCTTCGGCGGCTGCACCAACACCGGCGAGTGCACGGCGGTATGTCCCAAGGGCATCCCGCTGGACACCATCGCCCAGATGAACCGCGACTACCTGCGCGCCTCCAAGTAGGTTTCCCGGAGACGGGAGTCGCCCCTGTCGGGGGCGGCTCCCGTCTCCGGTTCCGGATCGGGGTCGTCCCGGCCCGCCGCCGGCACGAACCGATCGCAGAGGAGAGAACCCGCGATGAGCCCCGGACCGACGTCGCCCCAGGCGGTCGCCGAGCGCATGGTCGAGGTCCCCGCGGGGAGGATCTTCCTGCGGGACGAGGGGACGAAGAGGATCTGGAAGGCCGAGATCGAGGCCTTCCGGCTGGCACCGCATCCCGTGACCCGCGAGCTGTACCGCGCCGTCCTGGGCGAGGTGCCCGCGAGCCCGGCGGGTCCCCGGACGCCGGTGACCGAGGTCTCCTGGATGGAGGCGGTCCGGTTCTGCAACCTCCTCTCCCGGGCGGCGGGGCTCGACCCCTGCTACTCGACGGGCGACGACCGCGACGGGCGGGACGTGGTCTGCGACCGGGGTGCCGACGGCTATCGCCTCCCCTCCGAGGCCGAGTGGGAGTACGCGTGCAGGGCCGGGACCTCCGGCGTCCGCTACGGGGAGCTGGACGACATCGCCTGGCACCGGGGGAACTCCGGCGGCGAGGTGCGCGACGTCGCGACCAGGGCGCCGAACGCGTGGGGCCTCCACGACATGATCGGCAACGTGTGGGAGTGGTGCTGGGACGTCTACGACCCCGAGGTCTACGGCCCGTACCGCGTGTTCCGCGGCGGAGGCGCGTACGACCTCCCCCGGGGATGCCGGGCGTCGTGCCGCCGCAAGAGCCACCCGACCTTCCGCGTCGACGACCTCGGGTTCCGGCTCGCCCGATCGCGCTGAGCGCTGAGTGCTCGGCGCCGAAAGGAGAACGGTGCGCGGTGAGCGGGGACGGTACGCGGTGAGCGGGGACGCGCCCGATCGCCGGCCGCGTACCCGGCCGTTCTGGCCCGGTGGCTCGGTCCGGCACGTACGGCACGGCTAGCCGAGCTCGGCGACGATCTCCTGTCGCAGCCTCGCGGCGTCGAGGCCCGCGTCGGCCAGCACCTTGCTGCCCAGGCCCTGCCCCTCGCGCAGGATGCCCAGGAGGATGTGGCCGTCGCCGATGTAGTTGTGCTTGAGGCTGATGGCCTCGCGCAGGGACAGCTCCAGGGTCTTCTTCGCCCGGGGGCTGAAGGGGACGTGGAAGCCGCCGAACACGCGGCCCCGCCGCTCGGTGCCGGGCCTGCGGTCCAGGGCGCCCGGCCCGAAGGCCGCCTCCACCTTCTCCCTGATGGCCGACAGGTCGATGCCGATCGACTCCAGCGCCTCGGCGTCGAGCGCGTCGCCCGGCTTCTGCGGGGTGAGGCGGACGACCGACCGGTAGGCGCCTTCGTGGTCGAGGCCGTGACGGCCCAGCACCCGGGCGGAGAGGCTCTCCGGCTGGCCGAGCAGGCCGAGCAGGATGTGCTCGGTGCCGATGACGTCGTGCCGCAGCCTGCGGGCGTTCTCCTGCGCGAGGGTCACCGCCTGGCGGGCCTCACGGTGGAATCGTTCGAACATCGCTATCTCTCCCGTCTCAGCAAACCTCGGCCACCCGCGTACTTCTTGTGCACCGCCTGCCGGGTCACTTCCAGACAGTGCGCGATCTCCTGCCAGGACCAGCCCTGGTCCCGTGCGTTCTCCACCTGCAGGGCCTCCAGCCGGTCGACCAGCGTCCGCAGTGCCCGCACGGCTCGCAGGCCCACGGCCGGATCGCGGCTACCGGCGTCGGATGCCAGTTGCGCCGTATCACTCATGGTGTCAATCTAAGTTGACGTGAGCCTTTTGTCAACCCTGATTGACGGCGACACGCCCGAGGGCCGAAAATGATTTGCCTGGTCAGCGCGGAGTTTGTAACCCTTGCAGGGCTATGCGCTCCTTACCCGCCGTCGATCCCGGCGTTCCCGATGCCCGCAGCCCGATCAGATACCTGCGGTGGGTGGCCCGCATGCAGGGGGGCCCGCTGCTTCTCGGCATCGTCTACGCCGTCCTGTGGTGGCTCGCGATGGCGCTCGTGCCGTACGCCATGGGCCAGGGGATCGACGCCATCAGGGCCAGGGACGTGCCGTCCCTGACGACCTGGGGCGGGGTGGTGCTCGCCCTGGGGGTCGCGCAGGCCGTCACGGGCGTCCTGCGCCACCGGCTGGCCGTCTACAACTGGCTGGCCGCCGCCTACCGGACCGTCCAGGTCACCGTCAGGCAGTCGACCCGGCTGGGCGCGACCCTGCCCAAGCGCATGTCCACCGGCGAGGTGGTCAGCGTCGGCAACTCCGACATCGCCCACATCGGCAACGCGGTCGACATCCTGATCCGGGGCAGCGGCGCGATCGTCGCCATCGCCGTCGTGACCGTCATCCTGATGAGCAGCTCGCCGCCGCTGGGCCTGGCGGTCCTGGTGGGCCTGCCCCTCATGGCGGTCGCCGTCGCCCCCATGCTCAGGCCGCTGCACCGCCGCCAGAACGCCCACCGCGACCTGCAGGGCGACCTCTCCACCCGCGCCGCCGACATCGTCACCGGCCTGCGGGTGCTGCGCGGCATCGGCGGCGAGCGGGTCTTCGCCGACCGCTACGGCGCCGAGTCCCAGCGGGTGCGGCACGCGGGCGTGCGGGTGGCCTCCGTCGAGTCCATGCTGGAGGGCGCGCAGGTCCTGTTGCCGGGGCTGCTGATCACCGGCGTGATCTGGCTCGGCGCCACCCTCGCGACGCGCGGCGAGATCAGCGTCGGCCAGCTCGTCGCCTTCTACGGCTACGCCGCCTTCCTGATCGCCCCCGTGCGCACCCTCACCGAGGCCGCCGACAAGCTGACCAAGGGGCACGTCGCCGCCCGCAGGGTGGTGCGCATCCTCTCGCTGCGGCCCGAGGTGGAGGGCGGCGCCGGCCGCTCCGAGGGAGGCCTGCTGCGCGACGTGGCCTCCGGGGTCGCCGTGCGCCCCGGCGTGCTCACCGCCGTCGCGGCGGCCACCCCCGAGGAGGCGGCGGCCATCGCCGACCGGCTCGGCCGCTACAGCGAGGGCGACGTCGACTTCGGCGACGTGGCGCTGGAGACCCTGCCGATCTCCGAGGTGCGGCGCCGGATCCTTGTCGCCGACAACGACGCCAAGCTGTTCGCCGGGGTGCTCAGGGAGGAGCTCGACGTCACCGGCCGTGCCACGGCCGAGGAGCTCGACCAGGCGCTGAGCGCCGCGTGCGCCGAGGACATCGTCGAGTCGCTGCCCGGCGGTCTCGACGGGCGCGTCGCGGAGGCGGGCCGGGAGTTCTCCGGCGGCCAGCAGCAGCGGCTCCGGCTCGCCAGGGCGCTCACCCTCGACCCGGAGGTGCTCATCCTCATCGAGCCCACCAGCGCGGTCGACGCCCACAGCGAGGCGCGCATCGCCGACCGGCTCGCCAAGGCGCGCGCCGGCAAGACCACGCTGGTCTGCACGACCAGCCCGCTGGTGCTCGACCGCACCGACCACGTCGTCTACGTCGAAGGAGGCGTCGTGCGCGCCGAGGGCACGCACCGGGAGCTGCTCGCCGCCCACCCGGGTTACACCGCCGTCGTCACCCGGGGGGAGGCGTCATGAGCAGGCAGATCCTGCCCGTCGCCGACCAGGCGCAGGTCCGGGCGTACGCCCGCAGGCTCACCCTGAAGTACCCCCGCGACCTGACCGTGGCCCTGCTCCTGCACGCCCTGGCCGCCGTCGCGGGCCTGGCGGTGCCGTGGCTGCTCGGCGGCCTCGTCCAGGGCGTCCACACCGGCTCCGGGGTCGATGTCACCCAGGTGTCGCTCGCCATCGGCGGCTTCGTGGTCGCCCAGGCGGTGCTGGTCAGGTTCGCCGTCTACGCCTCCTCCAGGCTCGGCGAGAAGGTCCTCGCCGAGCTGCGCGAGGAGTTCGTCGAGCGGGTGCTCGGCCTGCCGCTGTCCACGGTGGAGCGTGCCGGCTCCGGCGACCTGATCTCGCGGACCTCGCGCGACGTCGACTCGCTGTCGCGCACCGTGCGGCACGCCGTGCCCGAGACGCTGATCGCGCTGGTCACCTGCGTGATCACCGTTGGCGCGCTGCTGCTGGTCGGGCCGCTGCTCATGCTGCCCTCGCTGCTCGCCGTCCCCCTCCTGTGGATCTCCACCCGCTGGTATCTCAAGCGGGCCAGGGACGGCTACCTGCGCGAGAGCGCGGCGTACGCCGACATGACCGACGGCCTGGCCGAGACGGTCAACGGCGCCCGCGCCGTGGAGGCCCTGGGCCTGCAGCGGCGGCGTCACCAGCGCACCGACGCCGACATCGCCGAGTCGTGGGCGGCCGAGCGCTACACGATGAGGCTGCGCACGGTCTGGTTCCCGTCGGTCGAGCTCGGCTACGTGATCCCGATCGTGGCGACGCTGGTCATCGGCGGCCTCTTCTACGTTCAGGGCTGGGCCTCGCTGGAACAGGTCACCACCGCCACGCTGTACGTCCAGCAGCTCATCGACCCGCTCGACCGGCTGCTCATGTGGATCGACGAGCTCCAGGTCGGCGGCGCCTCCATGGCCCGCCTGCTGGGCGTCGCCGAGGTGCCCGACGACCGCGAGACCGGTTCCACCACCCCCGAGGGGAGCGAGCTGAGGGCCGACGACGTCCGCTACGCCTACCGTGAGGGCCACGACGTGCTGCACGGCATCGACCTCACGGTCAGGCCGGGCGAGCGGCTCGCCATGGTCGGCCCGTCAGGAGCGGGCAAGTCCACGCTGGGGCGCCTGCTCGCGGGCGTCCACGGCCCCCGCACCGGCGCGGTCACGGTCGGCGGCACCCCGCTGGTCGAGCTGCCCCTGGAGGACCTGCGCGGCCATGTCGCCCTGGTGACCCAGGAGCACCACATCTTCCGGGGCACCGTGCGCGACAACGTGCTCATCGCCCGGCCCGACGCCGACGACGCGCGGGTCCGCGAGGTGCTGGAGGCCGTCAACGCCTGGGAGTGGGTCGAGGCCCTGCCCGAGGGGCTCGACACGGCCGTCGGCTCCGGCGGCGAGCCCGTCCCCGCCGCCCAGGCGCAGCAGCTGGCCCTGGCCCGGCTGGTCCTGGCCGACCCGCACACCCTCGTCCTCGACGAGGCCACCTCGCTGATCGACCCCCGCGCCGCCCGCCACCTGGAACGCTCGCTGGCCGCCGTCCTCGACGGCCGTACGGTCATCGCCATCGCCCACCGCCTCTACACGGCCCACGACGCCGACCGCGTCGCGGTGGTGGAGGACGGCCGCATCAGCGAGCTCGGCTCCCACGACGAGCTGGTCGCGGCGGGGGGCTCGTACGCGGCGCTGTGGAGCAGCTGGCACGGCACGTCCAGGTGAGAGCGGGTTCCGGTGCTCTCACCTGGGGGCGCCGTGCCTGATTCGTTCCGCCCGCCTTCCGGAAGCCGGGTCAGGGGGCGGCGAGGATCGGGACCTTGCGCTGGATGAGGGCGGCGAGGGCGGCGTGGCCCTGGCGGTTGAGGTGCAGCACCGCGACACCGCCCTCCTGGCCGGGGGCGAGGGCGTCGAATCCCCGGTAGAACGGGTCGGTCGACTCGCACAGCGAGTGCCCGGCGAACTCGGGGCGCAGGGTCGTCGAGTTCAGGTGCGGGCCGACGAACCGGACGTCGACCCCGCGTGCCCTGGCGGCCTGCGCGGTCCTGGACAGGGTCGCGTCCAGCGCGCCGGAGACCTTCGCCCCCGCCAGACGCTCCTCGGCGCTGAAGACACCGGCGTCGCAGATCGGGTCGAGTGGTATGCCGGCGGCGTTCTGGTCACGGGTGACCGCCCTGCCGTACCCGGTCATGACGATCTGGGCGCGGGGGCTGCGGCGCCTTATCTCGGTGAGGAGGCCGCTAAGGGACCGCTTCAGGGCGGGCATGCGGTCGAGGATCGCCTCGGTGGGCTCGCCGGTGCAGTCCGCCTGGACGCACACGCCGCCGTATCCGGCGAAGTCGACGTCGTTGCCGCCGATGTTCAGCGTCACCAGATCGGTGCTCCGGCGGAGCGCGTCAAGTTGCGGGGGCTCTCCCTTGAACGGCTGCCGCAGATCCTGGACGGCCGCGCCGCTGCACATGACGTTGGCGAATCTCACATTCGTGCCGCGCTGCCGGAGCCGCTCGACGAGGATCGAGGAGGCGGAGTTGCGGCTGCGGTAGCAGATCCCCTCGGTGCCCGGCTCGTAGTCCCCGGCCCCCGTGCCGGCTCCGTAGGAGTCGCCCAGCGCCACCACGTCGAAGGACGGTGTGACACCGGCCGCCGCGGCGGCAGGGGCCGCCGTGCCCGCCGTCAGTCCGGCGGCCATGACGAGGCCGGTGAGGCCCGCGACGATTCTTGTGCGAGTGACCATCATCAGTGGTGCATCCTCCCGTGAAGACGACGAAGGCCACGGCGACAGGAACTACCCACCCCGTGGCGCCTCCCCCTGCGAAGCGTGGATTCGCGCCGGTGCGTCCGTGGTCCGGAACCTGGTCTGAAGACAAGAAATCCCGTCGGCTGTACGGACCACTCGCGACCGGTTTGGGCACTTATGTTAGGACCGTCGTGTTGACGAAATCTTGAAAGACGGCAAATCCGGTATAGCGGTCCGTCCGTAATGGCCGGGGAGGCGTGCCTGGCATGGCCGAAAGCGCTTCAGCCCGAGAAGCTACACTCTCGCCCCATGGGTATAGGCCGCATCCTTTTTCTCACCTTCGGCTGCATAGTGCTGTGCATAGCCTTTTTGCTGGCCATGGAGGAGCAGGACCCCCACAACATGCCACGGGCGCAGGTCTTCGCGCTGGGGGGCATCGCGTTGATGGTCGCCGGCGCCGCCTGCGGAGCCGCCGAGCGCCGGACCGCTCGCCTTCCGCAGCCTCCTCCGCAGCCCCCGGCTCCGCAGCACTACCCGCCGCAGGGGCACAACCCTCAGCAGGGTTACGCCCCGCAGGGCTACGTCGCCCCGCAGGGCCACAACCTCCAGCAGGGCTACGTCGCCCCGCAGGCGTACAACCCGCAGCAGCAGGGCTACACCGTTCCGCTCCCTCCCGGCCAGAACCACTGACGCCCTCGGTAAGGCTCAGACCAGAGCCTTACCGAGGAGAGCTCAGGACAGCGCCTTCTTCAGGAAGTCGACCTGGAGCAGCAGCAGGTTCTCCGCCACGGCCTCCTGCGGGGTCATGTGGGTGACCCCCGACAGCGGCAGCACGTTGTGCGGGCGGCCCTCGGCCAGGAGCGCGGAGGACAGGCGCAGGGTGTGCGCGGCGACCACGTTGTCGTCGGCCAGGCCGTGGATCAGCAGGAGGGGACGGTCCAGCTTCTCCGCGTCGGCGAACAGGGACGAGGAGTCGTAGTGGCCCTCGTCCGGGTGGCCGAGGTAGCGCTCGGTGTAGCAGGTGTCGTACAGGCGCCAGTCGGTCACCGGGGCCCCGGCGACGGCCGCGTGGAACACGTCGGGGCGGCGGAGCACGGCCAGGGCGGCCAGGTAGCCGCCGAACGACCAGCCCCGGATGCCGACCCGCGACAGGTCCAGGTCGTCGGGGAACCGCGCGGCGGCGCCGTGCAGGGCGTCGATCTGGTCCTCCAGGACCGGGGTGGCCAGGTCGTGCAGGACGGCCCGCTCGAACTCGGGGCCGCGGCCCGGGGTGCCCCGGCCGTCGGCCACGACCACCGCGAAGCCCTGGTCGGCGAACCACTGGCTGGTCAGGTGCGCTCCGGCCGCGGCCAGCACGCGCTGGGCGTGCGGTCCGCCGTACGGGTCCATGAGGACCGGCAGTTTCGCGGAGCCGGGCACGTGCCCGGAGGGCAGGAGCACGGCGGTGGCCAGGTCGCGCTCGCCCGCCCTGATCAGGGAGACCCGCAGGTCCAGGCCGGGGCGCTCGGCGTGCGAGGTGATGTGGCCGCGGGGCGTGCCGTTGTGCAGGACTCGGGTGACCGAGCCCTCGCTGCCGAGGGTCTGGCCGGTGATCACGAGGGTGCCGCCCGCGGTGTGGCCGCTGTAGACGCCGCCCTCGGCGGGGCTGACGAGGGTGATCTGGCCCCTCCGGTAGGCCCAGACGGCGATCTCGGTGGGCTCCCCGCTCGCCCGGAAGAGCACGGTCTCGCCGTCGATGTCGAGGATCTCGCGGACCTGGAGGGTGGGCGGCGTGACGGGCGAGTCGCCGACGATGAGGCGGTGACCGCCCTCCGAGGTGGCGGCCCAGACGAGGCTGCCGTCGGACAGGTGGCCGGGGACGCCGGTGACGACGTCGACCCAGGCGGGGTCGGTGTCCTCGCGCACGACCGTGGAGGTGCCGGTGGCCGGGTCGACGTCGAGCAGCCGCATGGTCCGCTGGTCGCGCGTCATGGTGACGATCGACAGGCCGTGGGCGTCCCAGGTGGCGTTGACCAGGTACTCGTCGTCGAAGGGCACGGCGACGCGGGCCCCGCTGAGGGTGAGGACGAAGAGCTCGACCCCGGCGTTGGCCGTACCCGCGGCGGGGTAGCGCTGCTCGGTGGCGGGCCGGGCCGGGTTGGCCGGGTCGGCGATGTGCCAGCGCTGCACCGGCGACTCGTCGGCCCGCTCGACCAGGACGGCGTCGCCGGACGGCGACCACCAGTAGCCCCGCATGCGGTCCATCTCCTCGGAGGCGATGAACTCGGCCAGGCCGTAGGTCACCTCCGGGGACTCGGGGCGGGCCAGCGCGTGGTCGACCTCGTCCTCCAGGTCCTGGATGTGGAACGCGCCGCCGGTCACGTAGCCGACGTGGACGCCGGTGGGGGACATCCGGGGGTCGATCACCGGCCCGGAGGTCTTCAGCCGCCGCACATGCGCGGTCTTCAGGTCGACGACGTAGAGACCGCCGGAGAGCGCGAACGCCGCGACGGTCACCGCGGCGTCGGTGCTGTACCCGACGACGCCCCCGGCCTGTTCGCGGCTCCGCTCGCGGCGCGCCCGCTCCTCGGGCGGCAGATTCTCGTCGTCGGCCGCCAGGGCGCGCGGGTCGACGATCAGCCGTTCCGCGCCGCTGAGGACGTCGTACTCCCACAGGCAGGTCACCGGGTCGAAGCCGCCCCTGGTCCGGAGGAAGACGACGCGGTCACCGCCCGGGGCGATCGTGAAGCCGCGCGGCACTCCAAGGGTGAATCGACGGGTTCTGGCGTGCAGGCGAGGGAAGCTCTCACTCATACGAGCCATCTTGCCAGTTCCGCATCGAGTGTCTTGTTTCCGAGGCGCGGACGGACCGGGAATCCGGCGTTCTGCACGCCGCGCGGCATCGATACCCTCGGACGCATGACTGATCGGCGCCTGATGCTCGTGCACGCCCATCCGGACGACGAGACGATCGGCAGCGGAGCCACCATGGCCAGGTACGCCGCCGAGGGCGCGCACGTCACGCTGGTGACCTGCACCCTGGGGGAGGAGGGGGAGGTGATCCCCCCGGAGCTCGCCCACCTGGCCGCCGACCGCGACGACACCCTGGGCGGGCATCGCGTCGGGGAACTCGCCGCGGCCTGCGCGGCGCTCGGCGTCACCGACCACCGGTTCCTGGGCGGTCCCGGCCGCTGGAGGGACTCCGGCATGATGGGCGTCGCCTCCAACCACAGGGCGAACGCCTTCTGGCGGGCCGACCTGGACGAGGCGGCCGGCGAGCTCGTGAGGATCATCCGCGAGGTGCGGCCCCAGGTGCTCGTCACCTACGACGAGAACGGTTTCTACGGTCACCCCGACCACATCCAGGCCCACCGCGTCGCCTGGCGGGCCGTCGAGCTGGCCGCCGACCCGGCGTTCGAACCGGCGTCCGGATCGAGGCCCGGAGCGGTGTCCGGACCGAAGGCCGAGCCGGGGCCCGGGTCGGGGCCCGGAGCGGTGTCCGAGCCGGTGTCCGGAGCTGTATCCGAGCCGGTGTCCGGAGCGGGGGCCGGAACGGGCTCAGGTGCGGGCGGGCCGTGGCGGGTCGCCAAGATCTACCACACCGCCATGCCCCGGTCCGTGATGTACAGGACCGAGGAGGCGATGCGCGAGAGGGGCGTCCCCTTCCTCGTCGAGCCGGTCGACGACCTGCCGTTCGGCTGCGAGGACAAGGACGTCACCACCGAGATCGACGCCCGCGCCCACGTCGGCCGGAAGATCGACGCGATGCGGGCGCACGCCACCCAGATCAGCGTGGACCCGCCCTGGTTCGCCCTGTCCAACAACGTCGGGCAGGAGGTGCTCGGGGTCGAGCACTTCATCCTCCGCTCCGGCGTGCCGGGGCCCGCCGGTCCCGGAGCGCCGATCGAGGCGGGAGGGCTCGGCGAGCCGTACGACCGCGAGGACGACCTCTTCGCCGGGATCCACTAGCCTCGATGCTTGTGATGGAGCAGGTGCCGGCTGTGCGTGAGCCCTCGGAGACGGTCGTCACCGTGGCGGCCAACGCCGTGCTCGTCATGCTCGGGCTCCTGCTGGGCGTCCTCGGCGGGTTCCAGCACTCCTGGTACGTCAGGCCCGTCCCGGTCTCCGCCATCGGCTGCCTCGCCCTGCTGTTCGCGGTGACCTACGGGGCCGGCCGGCTGACGCACGGCAAGGCGGCACCCCTGTCGTTCACGGCGGGCTGGGCGCTGGTCACCGTGATCTGGGTCTCCGCACGGCCGGAGGGGGACCTGGTCATCGCCAACGACCTGTCCGGTTACGTCTACCTCTACGGTGGCCTGGTGGCGGTCGTGACGGGGGTCCTGCTCTCGCCGTCGGCCGCCGTGGCCGGGTCGTGGCTGCTCACCCCGCACGGGTACGGCTCCGGACCGCGGTCCTCGCCCGTACCTCAGGCGCCGCAGGCGCCGCACACACCGCCCGGCCCGCAGGTCCCACCCGTACCGCCGGGCCCGACCGCTTCCTGACGACCTCGTCACACGCGAGAAAAGCCGGAAAAGCCGGAAAAGCTGGAAAAGACGGGAAGGACGGGGAAAGGCCGGGGAAAGCCACTGTCGCCGGTCGGCCGGATGACGCACAATCCCGGTATGCGGCGGTTGCATCGGGTACGGCGGACGCTCAACTACGTCAACCTGTCCACCCCACTGGGGCTCCTCCTGGCACGCCTCGGCCGTGCCCGGGTGACCGCCGGGCCCGACGGGCTGATCCTGGCCTACGGCTACCGCTTCCGGTTCCCGATCGCCTCGGCGTTCACCGTGGGCAACGTGGTGCTGACCAAGCACCCGGAGGGTTTCCTCACCGGTGCCCTGCTCAGGCACGAGGACCGGCACGCCTCCCAGTACATGTGCTGCGTGGGCCTGCCGATGCTCCCGCTCTATCTCGTCGCGGTGGCCGTCTCCATGATGATCTGCGGCAACCAGGCCTCATGGAACCTCTTCGAGCGGCTGGCGAACCTGGAGGACGGCAACTACACCCGTAGATCTCCCTGGTGGTTTCACACTAGACCCCCGCAAAAGGAATGAATCTCTCTGGGAGGGGATCTACAAGGGGTGAGCTGTTGATGACCGAAGGGGGCCGCCCATGTCACAGACATCCCACCCAGCAATCGCCTCCCACGTGCCCGCGGAACCCGACGGCCTTCTCGAAGAGCCCCCGCGGCGTTCCGGGTGGTCGGCCCGCTTCACCACGCGGCCGGTACGCGCGCTCAGGCAGCTGGGCCGGACCGCCGGCCGGGCGGTGCGGGACCGGCCCGCCGAGCGGCGGGCCGCGGTGCCCGGGGCGGCACCCCGCGTTCCCGGACCCGCCGAGCGGTCCGCGCGACCGGTGCCCCATGCGCGGTCCGCGCCACCGGCGCCGCCGAGGCGGCCCGAGCCCCTGCCGCGGCGGTCGTGGCCGGGTGGTTTCAAGGACCGGCTCACCTCGCCGATCCCTACGTTCCAGGAGCTGCTGGCGGTCGCCTGGCACGGCACGCTCCGGCCCGGCGTCGGGGACGAGGACCGCATCCCGGTCCACCGGGACGGGCTTCCCCAGGCGACGGGCACCGACGCGGTCGTCACCTGGGTGGGGCACGCGACGTACGTGGTGCAGATCGGCGGGCTGACCATCCTCACGGACCCGGTCTGGGCGAGGAAGATCGTCGGCATTCACCGGCCCCGGCTCACCCCGCCCGGTGTCGCGTGGGCGGACCTGCCCCGGATCGACGCCGTGGTGATCAGCCACAACCACTACGACCACCTGGACGCGCGGACCGTGCGGCGGCTGCCGCGCGGTACGCCCGTGCTCGTGCCGGCGGGGCTGAGGTCCTGGTTCACCCGGCGCGGGTTCCGCGACGTCACCGAGCTCGACTGGTGGGAGAGCACCTGGGTGGGCGGTGTCCGCTTCGACTTCGTCCCCGCCCACCACTGGAGCCGCCGGTCGGTGTGGGACACCTGCAAGTCCCTCTGGGGCGGCTGGGTGATCGCCTCCGACGACCAGACGATCTACTTCGCCGGGGACACCGGCTACGGCGAGCGCTTCGCCCAGATCGGGGCCCGCTACCCGGGAGGCATCGACCTGGCCCTGATGCCGGTGGGCGCCTTCGAGCCCCGCTGGTTCATGAAGGCCGCGCACGTCGATCCCGCGCAGGCCGTACGGGCCTGCCAGGACGTGGGGGCCCGCCGGATGGCGACCATGCACTGGGGCACGTTCGTGCTGTCGGGCGAGTCGCTTCTCGCGCCGGTGGAGGAGGCCAGGGTGGCCTGGGCGGAGGCCGGGCGGGACCGCGCCGACCTGTGGGACCTCGCCATCGGGGAGCCGGGGGTCCGGCCCCCGGGCCGTCTCCCGCCCTGCCGGGGGGGGGCCCGGCGGCCGGCCCGCCGGGCCGCGGACGAGCTCGTCCGCGGCCCGGAAGGCCTCCGCGCCGTCAGGGGCTGAGCGTCAGGGTGTGGGTGGCGGCCTTCTCGACGGAGTCCCGGCGGGCGAGCATGGGAACGGTCTCGCCGTCCGCCCACAGCGGCGCCTGGTCCCAGTAGTTGTCGTGGAACGCGTGGCCGGAGGCGCCGGTCAGGTTGATCCACCGGGACTTGTCCAGGTCCGCCAGGTCCACCACCATTCGCATGGACGGCAGCCAGCTCACCGCGTAGCCGTCCTGCGCGTTCCACCCGGCGGCGTTGACCGCGTCGTCGCTGCCGGACACCGGGAACGGGCCCCGGTTGAACAGCCACTCGATCGGGCCGATTCCCGAGGTGCCGAAGCTCTGGTGGACGAGCTCCAGGGAGTGCAGGTCGCCCCAGCGCCAGTCCTTGACGTCCGGGCCGAGCAGGCCGTTCAGCTCGTCGTAGGCCAGCGCCATCGCCCGCCGCAGCATGTCGTCGCGGGTCTCGGCGCCCGGGGTGGCCGTGTCGTTCCAGAACGCGTCGTCCGGCTTGTCGAGCATGACCCGGACGACCTCGAACCAGCGGTCGCCGCCCTGGGACCTGGCGCCCTCGGGGAGATCGTCGTTGAAGGTCTCGACGAGCAGGTGCCGCCAGACGGCGTTGAAGTACATCGAGGGCCCCGACTCCGCGCCCTGCGCGCGATCCCACTTGCGCAGCAGCTCGCGGGCGTCCTTGGCGGGTCCGGCCATCTCGACGTCCAGCAGCTTGGGCACCAGGAACCGGGCGAGGCCGTTGTCGCTGTCCTGCTGCAACTCGCTCATCGCGGCCACGTCCACCTTGCCGCCGTCCTTCACCGCCTCGCGGAGGCGATCCAGGATGCGCTGGGAGCGGTACCCGTACGCCCAGTCCTTGGTGAGGATGTACGGGTAGCGGGCGGGGTCGACGACCGCGTTGTTCGCGGTCACGATGTAGCCCTCCGGCGGGTTGTAGAGGCTGGGCAGCTCGTTGAAGGGGATCGTCGACTGCCAGGCGTACTCGCCGGTCCAGCCGGGCACCGGCCAGGTGCCGTCGCCGCGGGTCCGCACCGGGATCCGCCCGGGGGCCTGGTAGCCGATGTTGCCCGCGGTGTCGGCGTAGATCAGGTTCTGTGCGGGCACCTCGAACCTGGCGGCCGCGGCCCTGAACTGCTGCCAGTCCTGCGCGGTGTTCAGCGCGAAGATCGCGTCAGCGGTCCTGCCCGGCTCCAGGGCCGTCCACTTGAGCGCGACCGCGTCGGCCTGCTCCTCGAAGAGCGCGTCCATGCCCGGGAGCGTGTTCCTCACGTTCTCCAGGACGTCGGAGATGATCGGCCCGTGTATGGTGTCGCGCACCTTGAGCCGTACGTCGGCGCCCCCGGCCACCTTGATGGTCTCGGTCCTGGTGGTCAGCGGCTTCCAGTCGCCCATGAACAGGTACGAGTCGTCCTTGAGCCGTTCCAGATAGAGGTCGGCGACGTCCGGGCCCAGGTTGGTGAAGCCCCAGGCGACCTTGTCGTTGTGGCCGATGACCACGCCCGGCACGCCAGAGAAGGTGAACCCGGTGACGTCGAACGGGCACTCGGCGCTCTTGACGCGGCAGTGCAGCCCGGCCTGGTACCAGACCGAGGGCATGCCCGGCCCCAGGTGGGGGTCGTTGGAGAGCAGCGGTTTGCCCGACGCGGTGTGCTTGCCGCCGACCACCCACGAGTTGGAACCGATGCCGTGGCCGCCCGCCGGGTCGCCCATCAGGCTCGGCACCGCGCGGATGGCCTCGGCCGCCCGGGTCAGCGCCCCCGTCGCCGGAGCCACCCCGGACGGCTCGGTCTCGACCTTCTTCGGCTCCTGACCCTGGTCGAACCCGCGCTCGCCGACCGAGCCCCGGGTGACGATCGGCTGGTGGGTGCCGTACGGGTAGCCGGGCCACAGCTGCTCCACCCGGCCGCGCGGCAGCTTGCTCGCCGCGAGCGCCCGGCCGATCTCGTCGGCCATGTTGGAGCGCAGGTCCCAGGCCATCGCCTTGAGCCAGGCCAGCGAGTCGACCGGGGTCCACGGCTCCGCCTTGTAGTCCGGGCTGGTCGCCCGCAGCAGCACGTACTCCAGGCTCCTGTCGGCGAAGCCGCCGTTGCGCGCCATCCAGGCGTTCACCCCGCGGGCGTAGGCGTCCAGGTAGTGCCTGGTCTGCTCGCTGAGCAGGGGCAGCTCCTTCTCGGCCACCTTCCGCCAGCCCATGGTCCGGATGACCCTGTCCTCGGTCAGCGTCGCCGAGCCGAACATCTCCGACAGCCGCCCGGCGGTCACGTGGCGGCGGAAGTCCATCTCGAAGAAGCGGTCCTGGGCGTGCACGTAGCCCTGAGCCAGGAACAGGTCGTCGGGGGAGTCCGCGTAGATGTGCGGGATACCCGTCTTATCGCGATATACGGTGACTTTTCCCTTCAAGCCTCTCACCTTGAGCTCGCCTTCGAGCTGCGGGAACGACGCCCGCACGCTCCACACGCCCGCTCCGGCGAGTAGCAGCCCGAGCACCAGAAACACGGTGAGCACCCGTGCCAGCCACGTGAGCGGGCGGGGCATCCAGGCGTACGGGCGAAACCTCACAAAAACCTCCTAGGCGACAAGCTCCCGCAAGTGTGGCATCACCCCCGTGGTGTCGGCGCAGCCGTAATTGTGAAGATGCACGCATGAGACTTTCCACGGCCGACCTGGTCGACGCCCACGGCTCGGCGGTCGCGAGCTGCCTGACCCAGTTCCGCTCCTACGGCCCGAGCCCCCGGTTCGCCGGGCCGATCGCGACCGTCCGCTGCCTGGAGGACAACGCCCTCGTCAAGCGGGTCCTGGCCACACCGGGCGAGGGCCGCGTGCTGGTCGTGGACGGCGCGGGATCCCTGCGCACCGCCCTGATGGGCGACGTCATCGCCGCCTCCGCCGTCGCGCACGGCTGGTCCGGCGTCGTCGTCAACGGCGCCGTCCGCGACACGGCCGCCCTCGCCGGACTGGACCTGGGGATCAAGGCCCTCGGCTCGAACCCGGCCAAGAGCGCCAAGGAGGGCACCGGCGAGCTCGACGTGCCGGTCACCTTCGGAGAGGTCGTCTTCACTCCCGGCGCCTGGCTCTACAGCGACGAGGACGGCATCCTCGTCAGCCCCGCCGAACTTTCCTGAGGTCTTCCCGCGACCTTGGTGGGCCCCTCCCTGCCAAGGGGCCTTTCCCCGGAACTTTCCCGAGGGTCTTTCCGTGACGCTGGTGGGCCCCTCCCTGCCAAGGGGCCTTTCCTCAGAGCTTTCCTGAGGGTCCTTCCACGACGCTGA
Organism: Streptosporangium sp. NPDC023825; assembly: GCF_040639575.1. NCBI lineage: Bacteria > Bacillati > Actinomycetota > Actinomycetes > Streptosporangiales > Streptosporangiaceae > Streptosporangium > Streptosporangium sp. NPDC023825. The sequence goes on from NZ_JBFAAE010000007.1 coordinate 119,600, forward strand.
TCGGCCCCTTCCTGCCAAGGGGCCTTCTGCTCATTCCCGAAGGAGGCACCCCGCCTTTGGCGGGCCGCTCCGGCGGGGCCCGGTCTGACGGCCGGGCGTCGGACGTCAGATCGGGCCGATTCCCCAGTGGTGCACGGCGCGGTCGCCGGGGGCCAGCCTGATGACGTCCTCTCCGGTACGGAAGGCGTTCGGCGGGCAGGTCATCGGCTCCACCGCCAGTCCCTGGCGGCGGTGGCCCTCCGGCAGGGTGTCTCCGGTGTAGAGCTGGAGCCACTCGATGCCCTCGCCCGCCCACAGCTCGACCCCGGTCCCGTCCGGGCCGGCCAGCGTGACCCGCACCCGCCCGTCGGCGCCGCGCTCCAGACCGGTGAAGGCGGTGTCGAGCTCCGTCCCGCCGATCGGACGGGGGACCCTGAAGTCGTACTCGGTGCCCTCGACGTCGTGGCGGCCGGTGGGGATCTTCCGGTCGTCCACCGCGATCCACTGGGTGGCGGGCAACTCCAGGAGGGCGTCGTCAAGGGCGCAGAGGGCGCCGAGGGACAGGTAGGGGTGGGCTCCGAAGCCGTACGGCGCGTCGGTGGCGCCGACGTTCTCCGCGGTCACCTCGATCTCCAGGCCGGCGGCGCCCAGGGCGTACCGGACGGAGAGGTCGAGGACGTGCGGGTAGCCGAGCTGGGGGAACAGCCGCAGCCCCAGCCGGATCGAGGCGTCGTCGTGGGTCAGGACCCGCCAGGGGAAAGACCGGGAGAAGCCGTGGATCGCGTTGCCGGTCTTGGGCTCGCTCAGCGCGAGCTGCCGGTCCTCTCCGTCGAAGGTGTAGCGGCCGTCCTCGACCCTGTTCGGCCAGGGAAGCAGCGGCAGCCCCGCACCGCCGAGCGGGGACTGGTCCTCGGGAAAGTCGACGACGAGCGGCCTGCCGTCGAGGGTGAGGCTTCTGAGGCCCGCCCCGAGCTCGGTGATGACGGCCTGGAAGCCGCCGGCCGCGATGGTGTGTTGGGCGCCGGTGGGCGCGATGTATGTCACCCGGCAATTCAACACCTACGTACCTTGCTCCCGGTTCACGACCGCACTCATGAGGAGCACGCTGTCGCCAAGCCCCCGGCCCTTGGCCGACAGGCGGGGAAGACGTCTCGGATGGCGTAAGCAGCTTCCGCATGGTAGGTCCGATAAAACACTGATTACGCTGTCTGGCCGATCAGAGCGTCAGGACGGACGTCGCGGTCCCCTTCGCCGAGGGGACGGCGGGTCGGCGACTGGAGGGGTTCCAGGGAAGCGTTCCGTCCGCTGAGCCTCGTATGGGCGTGGTGCGTATCGTGCGAGAGACGAGACTGACTTACCCGCCGCCGCTAGCACGGGGCGCATGGGAAGGTTCTGATGCTTACAAGACTGGAAGTCGATGGATTCAAGAACCTCTTGGGTTTTGAGGTGGATCTTGGTCCTTTCACGTGCATCGCAGGTGTCAACGGCACCGGTAAGTCAAATATTTTTGATGTTATTCAATTCCTTAGTCTCCTGGCGGACAGATCTCTGCTCGAAGCCGCCCAAGAGGTCCGTGGGGTGCACGGGGAGCGTTTAGGGGATCCTCGCGACCTGTTCTGGAACGGATATTCCGGAGCTCGTCACACGATGCGATTCGCAGCGGAAATGATTGTTCCAGGTGAAGTCGAGGACGATTTCGGCCGACCAGCCAGGCCTGCGATCACCTTCCTTCGCTACGAACTGGAGCTCGGGTACGTTCCTCCCACAGGAATAGAAAAGATCGGACGCCTCGGCCTGCTTGCGGAAAACCTTCGACACATCAAGCTGGGGGATGCACCCGACAAGCTTCGTTTCAAGCACAATGCTGGCCAATTTCGTAAAGCGGTACTACATGGACGTAGGGCCGGCACCGCGTTCATCTCAACCACGCAAGATGCTGACGGCCAACCGATCATTAGCATTCATCAGGACGGTGGAAGCAGGGGTCAACCAAAGCCTGCTGCCGCGTCCAGGGCTCCTGCAACGGTCGTGAGTACGGTTACAAGCAGCGATGACCCTACCGTCCTGGCTGCTCGAAGAGAAATGCAGTCTTGGCGTCGGCTGGCTCTCGAACCCTCCGCGCTCCGAACGGCGGACCGTTACGTTGACACACGTCAAATGGATCCGACAGGCCGCCATCTTGCAGCAACTCTATTCCGTATAGCTTACGAGGATGGTGATCCGGAGCGTATCTATGCAAGAGTCGCGGGGCGACTGGCTGACTTGTCGGGTGTTAACGTCAGAAAGCTTCAGGTTGAACAAGACGACGTTCGGGAACTCTTTACGGTGCAGCTTGTTGAGTCAGGAGGGCTCGCCCTGCCTGCCAGAAGTCTGTCCGAAGGAACCCTTCGATTTCTTGCTCTCTGCGTTCTTCTCGAAGATCCTTCAGTTGAAGGCCTGCTGTGTATGGAAGAACCTGAGAACGGAATACATCCAGCCAATCTAAATGCGATGGTTCGTCTAGTCGAGGACTTGGCGGTCGACGCCCAAGAGGCGCCGGGCTCAGATAACCCATTCCGCCAGGTCGTTGTAAACACTCATTCGCCCGCAGTCGTCCAACTTGTGGACCCTCAAGATCTTCTCTTTGCGGAGACGGATATTCGACAGGCACCTGATGGGACCATGACGCATGCACTCCAGCTACGTCCCCTTGCGGGGTGTTGGCGTGATGACGAGAACGCGAGAGGAAGGGCGGTTACCAAAGCCGATATCCTCCCTTACCTAACGACGCCACCCGGAGCTCGGCTTACCTTGGAGATCGCGTGAGTCTGCGCATCTTGTTCCTTGACGAAGGAACCAGCGACAGTGGTATCACGACTCATGTTAGGCGTATAGCCGGCGAACACGGATTTATGGTGGTCGTTACGGATCCGCTGATGGAAAGGCTTCCCCAAGCCCGTCAAAGAACGATTAAATCCAAACTGGAGATGATCAAGGAGATCGGAGGAGATTACGAACTTATAATAATTCATCGTGACGCTGACAGGGAAAGCAGAGAGTCTCGCCTGCGTGAAATTGAATTAGCCATCGAGGCGGTCGTACCGAATACTCCTTTTATGGGTGCTATTCCGATTCGCATGACCGAGGCATGGCTCATGCTGGATGAGTACAACATTCGGCAGGTTTCCGGAAACCCGAATGGTCGAATGAATCCCGGGCTCCCAAAACCGAGATCCGTCGAAGAGATCCCAGACCCCAAAGCCATGCTTGCCGAAAAGCTCGCTCTCGCTTCGGGTCTATCCGGAAGAAGGTTGGAAAAATTCAAGAAGCGTTTCCCTGAACATCGTCGCCAGCTTTTAGATCGTATTGACCCTTTAGGGCCCATCTGTGAAGTCTCTTCGTGGAAAAAATTCAACGAAGACCTCCTGTCTGGCCTACAAAAAGCAGCCGGTTGAATGATTTCAGGTTTTCGGTTTGAATTAGCACTCCATGTTCGTGAGAAGCAGGTGTTGCTTTCGCGTCGAAGTGCGGACCTTTGGGGTCGTCGAAGTCGCTGCCCCTGATGTCATCGATGAAAAGTACGCTGCTCGGCGATGGGGGAGATCGGAGCGGAACCACTCTGTTTCTTGGCATCGCGAACGTCGAAGCGGCCAGTTGTCAGCGAGGCGACCTCGGCGTGACCGCAACCGCCGCCGCTGCGGGTGCTCTTACGCCAAACGGTTTTTCAGCAAACATGATTTTTCGGCCCACCGAGTAGTATCAAGTCCGACTACAGCACCGTCTCCAGGACCGTGGACTGCACGGCGAAGCCGTTGGTCCGGTAGAAGCGGACGGCCGCCTCGTTGCTCGCGTAGGCGGTCACCCCGGCGTACCGGGCGCCGTGGTGGCGGGCCCACCGCCTGAACTCCTCCACCAGCCTGGCGCCGATCTTCCGGCCCCGGTAGGACGGCTCGACGTACATGCTGCCCAGCGTCGCCACGGTGACCGGCCGCATCGCGGTGGGCCCTGACAGGGTCCCGGTCAGGTGGCCGACGATCCGGCCGCCGTCCTCGGCGACCATCACCAGGCGGTCCGGATCCTCCAGCGCGTCCACGAAGCGGGCCCGCCCGTGCTCCACGGGCCAGTTCACGTTCAGGGCGGGGTCACGGGTCCCGGCGTCCTCGGCGAACAGCGCGGAGCTGCAGGCGACGATCCCGTCCACATCCGCGATCGTGCCGGGTCGTACGGCGACGACGATCTCACTCATGATCAGGACGCTATCGGTCGCGACCGACATTACGAGTGATCTGCTGCTTTCGTCCCTCCCGGCGGGGCGGAACCCCTTTCCGGCGGGATGGGAATCCCGCCCCCGGGCCGGGAGGTCCTCTCCCGGTGGGACCGGTCCGGGGCGAAGGCCGTACCGGCCGGCCGGTCCAGGACGGAGGCCGTACCGGTCCCGCGCGAAACGGCCGTCAGGTCCAGGTCTGGCCCTCCGGGGTGTCGGTGACCTTCACGCCGAGGGCGGCCAGCTCGTCGCGGAGGCTGTCGGAGGCGGCCCAGTCCCTGGCGTCGCGGGCCCGCGCGCGCCGCTCCAGCAGCTCGGCGGCGCCCTCGGGCAGGGGCTTCGGCCTGAGCGTCCTGCCGATGTCGAGGGAGAGGTCCAGGGCGAGGACCTGGTCGAGGTGCAGGAACGCCTCGAAGCGCGAACCGGGGGAGATCGAGTCGTCGCGCTCCAGCTCGCGCAGGAGCCGCAGCGCCAGCGGGGTGTCGAGGTCGTCGTCGAAGGCGGCCTCGATCCGGGAGACCCGGTCGGCGGGCATCGGGCCGCTCGGCGACTCCGACCACTCGGCCACCTGGCCGCGCCAGCGCCGCAGGGTCTTGTCGGCGGCCCGCAGGGTGTCCCAGGTGAGGTTCATCTGCTGGCGGTGGCGGTGCTCCAGCAGCGCCAGCCGCACGGCCAGCGGGTCGAGGCCCGCGTCCGCCACGTCCTTGAGCAGGACCACGTTGCCGGTGGACTTCGACATCTTGCGCCCGTCGAAGAGCAGGTGCTCGCCGTGCACCCAGTGGCGCACCACCTCGTGCCCGGCGGTGGCGTCGGACTGGGCGCGCTCGTCCTCGTGGTGCGGGAAGCGCAGGTCGATCCCGCCGGTGTGCAGGTCGATGCGCTCGCCGAGGAACCGCAGCGACATGGCCGAGCACTCGATGTGCCAGCCGGGGAAGCCGCGGCCCCACGGGGTCTCCCAGGTCAGTCCCGTCTCCGAGGGCTTCCACAGCGCCCAGTCGGCGTGGAACCGTTTGCGCGGGTCGACGGCCTCGATCCGGTGGCCCGGCCTCAGCCGGTCGAGCCGGTTGCCGGAGATCTCCCCGTACGTCGGGAAGGAGGCGGCGTCGAAGAAGACCGACCCGTCGGGCACCGCGTACGCGTGCCCCTTCTCGATCAGCTTGGCGATCATCTCGATCATCAGGTCGATCGTCTCGCTCGCCCGGGGCGAGTGCTCGGGCGGGCGGATGTTCAGCGCGGTCGTGTCCGCCACGAAGGCGTCCTCGTAGAACCGGGCGACCTCCAGGACGCTCCGCCCCTCGGCCCTGGCCTGGGCGAGCACCTTGTCCTCGCCCGAGGGGTCGATCTCGGTGTCGTCCACCAGGTGCCCGACGTCGGTGATGTTGCGGCAGGCCACCACCCGGACCCGCTGCCGCTCGCTGACCCGCCTGATCAGGTCCGCCAGCAGGTAGGACCGGAGGTTGCCCACGTGGGCCGACCTGTAGACGGTCGGGCCGCAGGTGTACATCCGCAGGGAGCGGCTCCCCTCGGGAACGATCCGCTCAACCCGGCGATTCCGCGTGTCATACAGGCTCAGCATGGGTCGAGCCTACGCAACCGCGCCCGTTCCCACGGCGTAAGAGTCCACGCCGGTGAGTTCACCCGGGCGCGCCCCGGGTCCGGTCGTGTCCGGACCCGGCGCGCGACTCCTCGGCCTTTTCTGCCTTCCCGGCTCGTTCGGCCCGCTCAGCCTTCGAGGAAGGCGAGGATCTCGCGGTCGCCCCGGTCGCGCAGGCGGGCGATCACCTCCTCGCGGGTGCAGCCCTCCGGCAGGCCGATGCGGGCGCCGATCAGGCGGATGCCCTCGGCCTCCGACGCCACCGGCGCCGTGTAGCCGATCAGGTGCAGCGCCCGGTTGAGCGCGGGCAGGGCCGGCGAGGCCGCGGGCAGGTAGCGGGTGAGCAGCTCGCCGCCGTCGGAGACCGTGAGGAAGACGTGGTCGCCCTCGGAGGCGTTGGCGGCGATCAGGACGGGGCGGATGGACCCCATGGTCGGCTGGTTGTGCCAGCTGATCACCACGTCGCCCGACGGGGTGGAGGCGGTCAGCTGGCCGCCGGGGGCCATGCCCAGGTGCGCGGCGAAGCCGGTCGGCAGCGGGGAACCCGAGCCGCGCAGGTGCTCGGCGTTGACGTCCACCCGGTGCCACCAGCGCCCGTCGCGGCTGCGGAAGCAGCGCCGGGTCTCCGAGACGTCCCGGCGCGGCTGGTAGTCGGCCTGCTCGGACCCGGCCACCCTGATCCACCCGCGCTGCGTGCGCTCGAAGCCGGGCCCGCCCGCGTACGCGCGGACCGAGCTCTCGCTCACGTCGTAGCGCCCGGTGAGGTTGGTGACGATCGTGTTGACCGACGCCTCGCCGTTGGACCGCTCGATCTCCCTGACGATCATCTCCCGGATGCCCAGGTACTGCTCGCCGCCCCAGCGCGACAGCCCGTACTTGTTCCGGTCGACCCGCAGGAAGCGGTCGTCGGCGGTGAGCTGGTTGCGGATGCCGACGAGGCTGTAGTCCTCGCCGATGCGCTCCTGGATCTCCTCGGGCGTCAGCGGGCCGCCCGCCACCGCCAGCACGGCCTCGGCCTTGTCGTTGACGCTGCGCGGCCACGGGACCACGTGGTTCTCCAGCACCCGCAGCTGGGGCACCGCGATGAGCCAGCGCTCGGCCACGTCCTCGCGGATGCCGAGCTGGCTGGCCAGCGTCACGGCCTCGTCCAGCGGGCGCGGCCCGTCGGTGAACAGCTGCCGGGTCTTCTCCCTGAGCTCGTCCGCCCCCCCGGCGACCAGCCAGCCGTCCACCTGCTCGTAGCCGGTCAGCAGGGTCCGCACGAACCGCCAGGAGGGGATGCCCAGCGTGGCCAGGTCGGTGCGGTGCCACGGCACGGCGGCGGCCAGGTCGTCGGCGGGCACGGCGGAGCCCAGCCGGCCACGCAGCCACGACACGTGGGCGATCAGCGGCGCCGCGTCGTCCTTGGCGAGCCAGGCCTCGACGTGGTCGCGCAGGTCGCGCTCGATCTGCCGGATGCGCTCCCTGGTGACGGAGAACCGCTGGGCGAGGTCGTCGAGCGTGGCCCGCTGGGAGGCGTACAGCCGGTCCCTGGCGATGGCCCGCTGCCGCTCGTCCAGGGTGGCGAAGACCTCGTCGATCAGCTCGGGCAGCGGCCGGTCGGGCCGGGAGGGGCGGATCCTGGCGACGCTCTCCTCGGTGACCGGTTCGAGCAATCGCTCCAGCACCCCGGTGAACAGCTTGTGCACCACCTCGCGGCCGAGCCCTTCGGGCGTGCGGACGCTCGCGGCGGGGTCGGCGAACCTGAGCAGGGGGAGGACGTCACCGAGCATGAGGTGCCCCCAGCACGCCAGGGCGAGGTCGGTCAGGCGACCGGCGACCTCGGACGTCCCGATGGTCGAGCAGGCGGTGTCGAGCGGAAGCGCCTGCCACCACGCCTCGGGGAGGCGGGGGTCGGTCGCGATCGGCGCTACCTGGCCGGGAGAGGTCCAGCGCAAGGGTGGCGCGATGTCGCTCAGGCTGAGGTTCATTGAGGTCCAACCGGCAAAGGGGAATATATCCGCAGTTCAGACTATGTGGTCAGGTAGGAAGGAAGGGACTGGCCCGTCCGTAATGGGAAACGTAGAGGAGTTCTCTCGCCCGGGTGCAGGCCACGTAGAGCAGGCCGCGTTCCCGCTGGAGATCATGGGCTCTGGCGGCGGGGTCCTCGCCGACCGGGGTCAGGGAGTCGGGGTCGGGCACGATCCCGTCGGCCACGCCGATCACCGCGACCCGCCGGAACTCCAGTCCCTTCATGGCGTGCAGCGTCGTCACCCGTACCCCCAGATCACGCAGAGCGGCCCGCGCGTCACGCACGAGGCCGGCGGTCCTGGCGGCCACCGCTATCTCCTCGGGCGTCACGCCCTCATTCACCCACTGTCCCACCTGTGCCACCAGACCCGTCAGCTCATCCTGCGGTGAATCGTAGGCGCGGACCATCGGCCGGAGCCCGTGCCGGGTGCCCCGGAAGCCGTAAAGCTCCTGCACACCCTTGACGAGCCCGTCGGCGGGGCCGCCCCCGCGCAACCGGACCCCCCAGGAAAGGATCTCCCGGGGAAGCCGGTACGACACCCGCAGGCGCTGCTGGATCGCGTCGATCCCGACGGCGCCGAGCGCCACCCGCGTGTCGAAGATGCGCTGGTGCGGGTCGCCCACGATGAACATGTCGTCGCGGGCGTGCGGCACCGCCGCCCGCAGCAGCCGCCACTGCGCCGGGTGCAGGTCCTGCGCCTCGTCCACCACGATGTGCCGGTACGGCTCCCGCGCCGGCTCCGCCTCCTCCAGCAGGTCCCCGGTCGTCTGGCCGAGCAGCGTCGACGCCTCGGAGGCCAGCTGCAGCAGGGTCCGCTTGCCGCGCTCGCGCAGCTGCCCGGTGACGTGCTCGACGGCCTTCCACACGGAGGTGCGCTCCCCGGCCGTCAGCTCGACGCTGCGGCCCGGGCGGGGGGCCTCCAGGTACTCGTCCAGGGTCCGCAGGTTCTGCGCCAGGACGACCTGTTCCCACTCGCGCAGCAGGAACGCCGGGCTGTGACCGGTCTCGGTCTCCTCCCAGAGCGCGGTCAGCTCGGCGGCGCCGACCAGGGCGGGCGGGCGGCCCTCGGCCTCGGCGACGATGCGGTGGGCCAGCCGGTCCACGTTGCCGACCTCGATCCGCTTGCGGATCACCCCGTCCTCGATCAGCTGGTCGAGCCTGGTCGCGAGCTCGGCGCTCAGCCCCTGGGAGAAGGTGACGAGCAGGATCTGCCCGCTCGCGCGCCCGGCCAGGTAGGCCGCCCTGTGCAGGGCGACGAGCGTCTTGCCGGTGCCCGCGCCGCCGGTGACCAGCGTCGGCTGCTGGTAGGACTCCCAGTACGCCAGCCGGTGCTGCGGCGGGTGCAGGAACACGCACCAGCCCGGCGCGTCGAGCACGCGGTTCAGCTCGCGCGGGTCGTCGGTGAAGACGGCGCGGTCCGGGCTGCGCAGGAGCGCGGCACCGAAGTCCTCGGGATTGATCGGCTCGGGGTCCGCGGGGACGGCGCGGCAGTTCTCCAGCTCCCGCCAGGCCCCGGCCATCGACTCGCCCCTGGCGAGCGCCGCCAGCGGCTCGTACTGCGTCGGGGGCAGCAGCGGTTCGAGGGCCTCCAGGGTGAGCTGGTCGGTGATCTGCCTGACCAGCGGCAGGAACCGGCCGTCGACCCCCAGCTCGGCCAGGTCGCTGTCGCAGAAGTCGGAGAACAGCCGCGTCGCGGACGCCTCGGCCGCCCTGCGCACCGCGGGCCGCACCCGGTCCAGCGCCTCGGCGTCCCACATCTCGACCACGCCCAGCGCCGTGTTGACGCCGAACCGGTAGCGCTGCGCGTACGCCCACGCCTCCGCGTCCGGCAGCACGGTCAGCAGCCAGTAGACGTCCCGCTGCTTGACCACGACCCCCCGGTGCCGGTCGGCCAGCCTCAGGGTCGCCACCCGGGGGTCCCTCGCCCCCCTGACCCGTTCGGGGTGCGGGGCGCCCGCCACGTTCTGCAGGAACCTGCGCGCCGAGACCACGACGTCCCGGCGCACCGGCTGGGCCAGGGCGCCGAGTTCGACGGGGAAGTCCGGGGAGATGGCGAGGCGGGGCATGGATCAGGCCAACAGTGACAGGAGATCGCGGTCCCCGCGTTCTCGCAGCCGGGTGAGGAGCTCGGGGGTGGCCACGGGTCCCGTCATGCCGACCCGGGTGGCGATCACCCGCCCGGCCTGCTCGGGGGTGCCGCCCGTCGCGGTGTAGCCGACGAGCCTCAGCGCCCGAGCCGTCGCCTCCACCTCCTCGCCCGCGGCCGGCAGGTGCCTGGCCCGCAGCACGCCCTCGTCCGACAGGGTGAGGAACAGGTGGCTGCCCTCCTTGGCCCCCACGTCCTCCAGGAGCGTCATGAGCGACTCCAGCACGGGCCTGTCCTGCCAGCTGAGGACCAGCTCCCCGACCGCGCTGCTGACCGTGCGGCCGTCACCGGGCGACATCCCGAGGTAGGCGGCGAACCCGCTGGGCAGCGGGCACTCGGCACCTCCGAGGTGCTCTGCGGTGACGTCGATCCTCAGCCACCAGCGGCCGTCCGGCTGCCGGAAGCAGCGCCTGGTCAGCGAGACGTCCTTCAGCGGGCGGAACGGCGCCTTCCCCGGCTCCCGCCCGGGCTCCCCGCCGTTCGTCCCGCCGATCCCGCCGGCCCCGCCGCTCAGGTCGCCGGGCTTCTCCGCGGTCAGGGCCGGGGCGCCGTTCGAGCGCTGGGGAGGCCGCTCGCCCGCGCCGAGGATCCGGAGCTGCGGGACGTTCTCCAGCCACTCCTTGGACACCTCGGGGTGGATGCCCAGCGAGGAGACCATGTCGAGGGCCTTGTTGATGGTGAGCGGCGGCTTGGCACCGCTGATCATGTCGCGGGTGCGGTGGCGCAGCTCGGTGATGTCGCCCTCCACCAGCCACTCGTCGACCAGGTGGTAGCCGGGGAGGGTGGCCAGCACGAACTGCCAGGCCGGTACGTCGAGGGAGTGCAGCTCCTGGGTGTGCCAGGGGACCGCGTTGATCAGCCGCTCCCTGGGCGCGGCCTTGCCGAGGATCCCCTTCACCTCCTCCAGGTGCTCCCGGTACGGGGCGGCCTCGTCGGAGGCGGTCCACTCGTCGAGCTCCCTGCGCAGGTCGGCCTCGATGTCGGCGATGACCTCCGGGGGCACCGCGAAGAGCTTGGCCAGCGCCTCCACGGTCGCCGGGGCGTCGCTGAACAGCCTGTTCTGCGCCACCGCCCAGCGCTTGTCCTCCACGTTGGCGAAGACGCCGTCCACCAGCGCGTGCAGGCTCCTCGGCGCCGGCCGCACCGGCGGCCGCGCGGCTCCGCCGCCCTCGTGATCCTCCGCGCTCTCGTGGTCCTCCGCGTCCTCGTTGTCCTCGTGGCTCTCCGCGACCGGCTCGGGGACCTCCGCCGCCTCGGGGGCGCCGGCGGGTACGGGGTCGCCCGCCCGGTCGTCCTCGGGGCCTTTCTCGCGGCCGTCCATGGATTCGTCCGCGGGCCCGGCGACGTGCCCGGCCTCGGAGAGGGCCTCCGCTCCCGCGGACCCGGCCTCCGTCTCCTCGGGCCCGGTCCCGGCGACGGCTCCGGCGGGGCCTGCCGCGGAGACGGCCTCCGTCTCCGCGTGCCCGGCCTCGGCAGCCCTCACGGCCTCGGCGGCCCTCACGTCCTCGGGGGCGAACCCGGCCTCGGCGGCGAATCCGGTCTCGGCGGCCCTCACGTCGTCGGAGGCGGCCGCGAACCGCTCTTCCCCCGCGGAGGTGCTCGACGGCGGGTTCTTCCTCGAGGCGGGCTGGAAGAGCGACCCGGGGGCCTCCTGGGGGCCGGCGTCCGGGTCCGTCGTGCGACGGGCCTCGGGCACCGGCAGGGCGTCGCGCTCCTGGGGGGGCCTGCGCTTCGGCAGGGCCACGGGCTCGGCGAGGGCCTCCGGCTCCGGCGCGTTCCCGGGATGGGAGGCCGCAGCGGCGGGCGGAGCGTCCTGAGCCGGGAGGTCTCCGGCGGCGGAAGCGCTCCCGGCGGGCGCGGGCGAGCCCACCGGCCCGGGGGAGGACTCGGAGGTCTCACGCGGGGGGGCGGGCGTCCGGGCGGCTCCGGCGGTGAGCGCCGCCGGGACCGGGACCGCGTGGGCGGGGGCCGCCAGGCGCGTGAAGACCGCCGTGAAGAGGGCCTGCAGCAGCGGGACAGGCTGGATGAACGGCTGGTCGCGCAGGTCGTGGCCGGTCAGCGCGAGAAGGCCCGGCCAGGACCCGGCCCGGTCGAGGGCGATGGCCGTGCAGGGCTCGTCCGCGTCCTCCGGGTCCAGGACGTGCAGAGCGGGGAGCACGTCCCCCACGGCGGCGGCCGGCCAGTGGTTCAGGGCGACCGAGGCGAGGATGTCGGCCAGCCTCTCCGGGCCCAGCACGGCGAGCACGCGGGCCATCGGCAGGCTCCGCCACCAAGCGTCCGGTAGGTCGGGCTGTTCGCGCAGAAGTGGGATCGTGGCCGCGTCGCTCCAGCGCAGCGGCGGCACGAGGTCACTCAGACAGAAGTTCATCCGTTCCCTTCACCAGCCCCTCAAGCCGCCCGAGTCACTCCATGTGGCCGGGGAACGAGACTCATGGAACAGACCATAGTCTGGCAAATCGCCGCGGCACATTGGGCCGGTTCAGCGGCGTACGGCCGCGAACCGCAGTCGCACGTAGTCGGCCATCCAACCGGTCTCCCGCCGGAGGGCGGGGGCCGCCAGCTCGTTCACCCGGCGGAGCAGCGGGTCGACCATCTCCGCGGGCACCTCCTTGAGCAGTGAACCCGCGAACATCCGGACCCAGTCGGCCGCCCCGCCGGGGCACTCGTCGAGCGGGGTCGGCCTGTCGAAGTATTCCAGCAGGCGGACGGTGAAGCCGCCCTTCTCCAGCCGTGTGGCGTACTCGGCGGGGGTGGGGAAGTACCACGGCAGGTCGGGCTCGCGCAGCCCGTACTCCCGCCAGGCGGTGGAAAGCGCCGCCGTCAGCGCGGCGCAGTTGCCCGCGCCGCCCATCTCGGCCACGAACCGCCCGCCCGGGGTGAGGGCCTCGCGGACACTGGTGATCACCGCGTCCGGCTCCCGGCCCATCCAGTGCAGGGCGGCGTTGGAGAAGACCGCGTCGTAGGGCTGGGCCACCGTGAAGTCGCGGCCGTCGCCGACGATGAAGTCCAGCCCCGGATACTGGGCCAGGGCCTTCTCGATCATCGCCTGTGAGCCGTCGATCCCCAGGACGCGGGCGCCCCTGGAGGTGATCTCGGCCGTCAGCGTCCCGGTGCCGCAGCCGAGGTCCACGATGCGTTCCCCCGGTTGCGGGTCGAGAAGCTCGACCAGGGGGGCGCCGTGCGCCGAGACGTACCCGAAGCTGCTGTCATACGCGCGAGCGCTCCACCTCATCGAGCTCGGGGTGTCGTATCGCAAGACGATCAGCTCACATTCTGAGACGCGAGGCTTCCTGTCGGCCTCTCCAGACACTTTAGAGCCTCTGGGAAGTCACGACATATCAGTCCCGGCAGCCTCAGGTTCATCTCACCTTCTTGACCCATTCGCGCTGAAGGTAGGCCCTGGCCCTGTCGATCTCCGGGATGGTGAGGATCACCGGCTTCGCGCTGGTCGCAGGCAGTTTCGCGGCCAGTTCGCGGTCGAGGGTGCCGCGCATCTGCAGGGCCTCCATCCTGGCCGGGCGGGCATAGCCCTTCAGGAACAGGTTCTGTCCCCTGTCGGAGAACAGGAACTCCTGCCAGAGCCGGGCCGCGGCCGGGTGCGGGGCCTGCTTGTTGATGGCCTGGACGTAGTACGAGCCGAGCACGGCGTCACCGGGAATCGCGACCTTCCACGCCTTGTCGACGGCGGCCCGCTCGGCGTTGTGGTAGTCCCAGTCGACGAGTACCGAGGCCGCCTTGGGCGTGGCCGCGAGATTGCCCTCGCCCTTGAGGCGGTGGAAGAACTCCACGCCCCGCTCGGCCCTCGCCTCACCGCCCCTCAGGGAGACGGCCATCACCCCGTTGAAGGCCGCGGAGACCTCCCGGGGGTCGCCGGGCAGCGCGACGCTGTGTCCTGGTTTGAGCAGGTCGGAGAAGGAGGCGGGGGCCGCGACCTTGCTCGGGTCGTAGCCGATGGACATGTAGCCGCCGTACCCGGCGTACCAGAGGCCCCTGTGGTCCTTCAGGCGGTCGGGGATGTCCTGCCAGCCCTGGACCCTGTACGGGGCGAAGAGGGCGGACTTGGCCGCGGCGACGTCCATGCTCAGGTCGAACACGTCCGGCTTGAGCTCGGCCGCGGCCGCGATCTCCCGCGCGCTGCTGGCGTCGGGCTCCAGCTGGTTGACCTTGATCCCGTACTCCTCGGAGAAGGTGTCGATGATCTCGCCGTAGTTGACCCAGTCGCGCGGCAGCGCGATCACCGTGAGCGCCCCCTCCTTCCTGGCCGCCTCGACGAGGCGCTCCATCGTCGAGAAGCCCTCCTTCAGGGAGGCGGCCTGCGTGTTGAGAGGCGGGAATTGGACGTTCTGAGGAGCCGGGGCGCCACATCCGGCGATCGTGGCCGTGAGGATCACGGCGGCTGCGGCGCTGGTACGTACGGTCACGAACGGAATACTCTCCGCTGTCATTCGTCTGGTCGAGCAGGCGCGACCCTTATTGGCGAACGGCTTACACGTGTCTTGGCGAGGGGCTTACCCGGCGCGGTCCGGCCGTCGTCCGCGCGCGCCGCGCGGGGACTCCGCCGGTGCCCGAGGACCGGTGCCGGAGAGCCGGTGCCCAGGTCGGCGGGGTGGGCCGCTCCGCTCAGGCGCGCGGGCGCGGGGACTCCGGGACGACCTTCGCCGCGGCGAGCGTCTCCTCGTCGATTTCCACCAGGGTGCCGTTTCGCCTGCGGACGCCGAGCACGCCGTCCCGCCAGAACTCCAGCTCACCCACCGCGTCGCGGAACCCCTCGGGAACCCTTCTCCGAGTGGTGACTCTTTTGCCCACGTCGGAAGGGGTTATGGTGATGTTCAGGCGAGCACTGAAACCAAGGGCCATCGGCTTTTGCCCCCTCCCGTTTCAGACACATGGCAGGCACGGCAATACTAGGGCGTAGCAACTCGCGGTCGAAGTCGTGCCTAGGTGCGTTAAGAAGAAGGAGCCCGAGGTGACCTACGTCATCGCGCAGCCTTGCGTGGACGTCCTGGACAAGGCGTGCATCGAGGAGTGCCCCGTCGATTGCATCTACGAGGGTGAGCGGATGCTCTACATCCACCCCGACGAATGCGTCGACTGCGGCGCGTGCGAACCCGTCTGTCCGGTGGAGGCCATCTTCTACGAGGACGACCTGCCCGAGCAGTGGAAGGACTTCTACAAGGCGAACGTGGACTTCTTCGAGGACCTGGGGTCGCCCGGCGGCGCCTCCAAGGTCGGCAAGATCGAGAAGGACCACCCGGTCGTCGCGGCCCTGCCCCCGCAGGCCGAGAGCCACTAGGAGCGGGTGCCGGAGGGGGGCGGCCACGACGGCCGTCCCCCTCCGGTCCCGCCTCCGGCAGACCCGCCTCAGTGAAGGACGACGGCTGATCACCATGAACGCCATTCCCGACCCGTCAGAGGCCACGAGCGTCCCGGCGAGGTTCCGATGAACGGTTTGCCGGACTTCCCGTGGGACCGGCTCACGCCGCTGAAGGAGCTCGCGGCGTCGCACCCCGACGGGATCGTCGACCTGTCGGTGGGCACTCCCGTCGACCCGGTCCCCGCCGTCGTGCGGCAGGCCCTCGCGGACGCCTCGGACAGTCCCGGATACCCGCTGACGTACGGCACCGAGCGCCTTCGCTCGGCCGCCGCCGGGTGGCTGCGACGCAGGCACGGAGTGGTCCTCGACCAGGCGGACGTGCTGCCGCTGATCGGTTCCAAGGAGTTCGTGGCCTGGCTGCCGACGCTGCTCGGCGTCGGTCCGGGGCAGCGGGTGGTCCTCCCCGAGCTGGCCTACCCCACCTACGACGTGGGAGCGCGCCTCGCGGGCGCCGAGCCGTACGCCACCGACGGGCTGCTCACGCTCGGCCCCGAGCGGGTGCCCCTGGTCTGGGTGAACTCCCCGTCCAACCCGACCGGCAGGGTCCTGCCCGCCGAGCACCTGCGCAAGGTCGTCTCGTGGGCGCGCGAGCACGGCGCGGTCGTGGCCTCCGACGAGTGCTACATCGAGCTGGGCTGGGAGGAGCGGCCGATCTCGATCCTGCACCCGGACGTCTGCGGCGGCTCGCACGAGGGCCTGCTCGCGGTGCACTCGCTGTCCAAGCGCTCCAACCTGGCCGGTTACCGGGCCGGGTTCGTCGCGGGCGACCCCGTGCTGGTCAAGCGGCTGCTGGAGATACGCAAGCACGCGGGCATGATCATGCCCGCGCCGGTCCAGGCGGCGATGGCCGTGGCCCTGGACGACGACGCGCACGCCGAGGAGCAGCGGGCCCGCTACGCCGCCCGCCGCGCGGCGCTGCGTCCCGCGCTGGAGGCGGCCGGCTGGAAGATCGAGCACTCCACCGCGGGCCTGTACCTGTGGGCGTCCAACGGGGCCGGCTGCTGGGACCAGGTCCGCGCGCTGGCCGGCAGGGGAATCCTGGTCGCACCCGGCGACTTCTACGGGACCGCGGGCGAGCGGCACATCAGGATCGCCGTGACGGCCGGTGACGAACGCATCAGTGCGGCGGTGCGCCGCCTCCAGTAGGATCGCGCGGCATGACCACCGAGGTCGCCGTGATACTCGGATTGAGTGTGGCCACGCTCGTCCTGCTGCTCGGCGCGTTCTTCGCGACGACGCGCCAGGACAGGAAGGCCGGCGATTCCGAGCGTTCCGGCGAGACCCCCCTCCTCTCGGTTGAGGCCGCGCAGCCGCAGGCCCAACCGTCCATGGGCCGTGTCGGCATCGACTACCCCGACCCCCGCACGATCAAGGTCGGTGACACGATCGACTGTCAGGGGGTGCGCAGCCGCGTCCTCGGCGCCCTGTACCTGTCCTGGCAGGGCAGCCAGTGGACCGAGTACCTCCTCGACGACGGCACCCGGCGCTACCAGTGGCTGTCGATCCAGATGCGCGAGGGCCTGGCCGGCGAACCGCCGCACCTGGAGGTGCTGCTGTGGACGCCGGTGCCCACCGAGGGCATGATCCCCGCCAAGGCCACGCTGAGCGTCGAGGGGGTCGACTTCTTCCCCGTCGACCGGGGCACCGCGGCCTTCCGCGGGGAGGGCGTCACCTCGATGCCCGAGCGGGGCCTGCTCGACTTCGCCGACTACCGGGCCGCCGACGGCCGCCTGCTCAGCTTCGAACGCCTCCAGGGCAAGCGCTGGAGCTCCTCCCACGCCCAGCCCCTCGCCCCCGGCACGATCAGGATCGAGAAGAAAAAGGGCGGCTAGGAGAGCTCGACCTTCCCGGCGGAGGATCCCGGCTCGGCCTTCCAGCCGTCGTGGCCCTTCGCGGAGACCCATGACTGGCCGTCGTAGCGGATCCTGGACAGCCCGAACGTCTTGGCGTGCGCAATCGACCAGGCGGCCACCAGCCAGCCGCGCCTGCGCGAGGGGGCCTCGAAGGCGTCCCCGGGCCCCAGGGCCCTGGCGAGCCTGCGCCCGGCCCCCCGCTCGTCGGGGAGAGGGGTCTTGCCCGCCGGGGCGGGGAACCAGCAGTGCACGGCCCTGGGCACGCGCCCGGTGAACCCCGCGGCGAGGATCTTCCCGTCGTCCTCGTGCTGGGCGTACGCCGACCCGTCGGCCGAGCGCTGCACCTCCTGGGCCGCCTCGTGGAGCGGCAGCTTCCGGTAGCCCTTCACCTTCACCAGCGCGGCGAAGAACTTCCCCGAGGCGTAGACCGGATCGACGAGCTGCTTGGGAGTGCCCCAGCCCTGGGAGGGGCGCTGCTGGAACACGCCGACCGAGTCGCGGTCGCCGCCCGTCAGGTTCTCCAGCTTGGACTCCTGCATGGCGGTGGCGTAGGCGATCACCACGGCCCGCTCGGGCAGCTTCCTGCGGGCCGCCACGGCCGCGATGACCGCCGCCACCTTGGCCTGTTCGAGATCCAGCTCCAGCGAGCCCTCCGGCGTCGTGATCTTGCATCCCTCGCCGAAGTCGACGAGCGGTGTCACCCGCCGGAGCAAGGTGAAGAGACCCACGGTGATGGCCACCGCGAGCACGGTCACGATCACGATGATCGCGATGACCCCTTTTGGGAAGCGCCGTCGCACGGTCAAGAACCTACAGGTCCCCAGCGATTGCGCGGTCTGGTGGAACCTCGCGAACATAGGCTCCGGGCCATGACCCAGAGCGATGCCAGCCCGTTGCCCGCGGCCGTCGACGAGCTGTGGTGGCGCAGGGCCGAGCTGAGCCCCGCCGACGCCGAGGCCCGTGCCGTCGTGGTGAGCGCCGTGGACATGCTCGACAGCGGCAAGGCCAGGGTGGCCGAGGTCTCCCGCACCGGCGAGGTGGTCGTGGACGAGCGCGCCCGGCGGGCCGTCATGCTCGCGTTCCGGGTGCTCGGCATGGTCAGGTCCCAGGTGGGCGACTTCCACCACCACGACCGCGTCCCGCTGAAGACCTCCGTCGAGGGGGTGCGCGTGGTGCCGGGGGCGATCGCCCGCTGGGGCTCCTACCTGGCGCCGGGCGTCGTGCTGATGCCCTCGTTCGTCGACATCGGTGCCCACGTGGACGAGGGCAGCACGGTCGGCACCTGGGTCTCGATCGGCGTGGGTGTCCAGATCGGCAGGAACGTCCGCCTGTCCGGGGGAGCCGGTGTCGGCGAGACCGGTGGCCAGGACGGCGCGGAGGACCCCCGCGCCACCGGGGAGCCGTCGGGGAGGGTGCCCGTGGTCGTCGAGGACGGCGCGCTGATCGGCGGCGGGGCCGTGATCGTCGACGGGGCCCGCGTGGGCCGGGGCGCCGTGGTCGGCGCCGGGACGGTCCTGTCGGGCTCGACCCCGGTCGTCGACGTGCGGACGGGTGAGGAACTGGACCGCGGGCGCGTCCCCGACTGGTGCGTGGCGACCGGAGGCACCCGGTGGCGCGAGTTTCCCGGCGGCGGCTTCGGCCTGCGCTGCGTCCTGGTGCTCGAACGTCTGGAGGAGGGCCACCGGCCCGGCAGGGCCGAACTCGACCGCCTCCTGCACGGGTGACCGCCCGCCGCGCGGGGCCGGGACGATCCGGCCGCGGTGCCCGCGGCCGGGGAAGACCCGCCTTGCGCGCGAGCGGGGCCGGGACGGGCCGGATCCCGCCGGGGCGCGACGGGTCCCCGTTCCCCGTTCCCCGCGGAGCCGGACTCGGCCGGATCCCGTACGAGTACTAGGGTCGCGGGCATGAGTACGCGTCTGGACCTCACGCAGGATGTCGGGGAGCTCACCGCCGGGATCGTGGACGTCGAGTCGGTCAGCGGCGGCGAGAAGGCCCTGGCCGACGCCGTGGAGGAGGCACTGCGGCCGCTCCGGCACCTGACCGTCGAGCGCGACGGGGACTCGGTCGTGGCCCGCACCCACCTGGGCCGCGGCGAGCGGGTGGTGATCGCCGGACACCTCGACACCGTCCCCGTCGTCGGCAACCTGCCCAGCCGGGTCGAGGGCGACCGGCTGTACGGCTGCGGCACCTCGGACATGAAGGCCGGCGTCGCGGTCGCCCTGAAACTGGCGGCCGCCCTTCCCGAGCCCAGCAGGGACGTGACCTACGTCTTCTACGACTGCGAGGAGGTCGAGGCCGAACGCAACGGCCTGCTCCGGCTCAGCCGCAGTCACCCCGACTGGCTCGCGGGTGACTTCGCCGTGCTCATGGAGCCCACCGACGGCGTGATCGAGGGCGGTTGCCAGGGCACGCTCAGGGCCCAGATCGTCACCCGGGGCAAGCGGTCGCACAGCGCCAGGTCCTGGCTCGGGGTCAACGCCATCCACGCGGCCCAGCCGGTGCTCGCGATCCTGAACGCCTACCGGGCCAGGCTTCCCGTCGTGGACGGGCTGGAGTACCACGAGGGCCTGAACGCGGTGGGCATCGGCGGCGGCGTCGCGGGCAACGTGATCCCCGACGAGTGCGTGGTGACCGTGAACTACCGCTTCGCCCCCGACCTGTCGCTGGACGAGGCGCGCGCCCACGTGAGCGAGGTGTTCGAGGGGTACGAGGTCCGCTTCACCGACGCCGCCGCCGCCGCGCGGCCCGGCCTGACCCATCCGGTGGCCGCGGCCTTCGTCGACGCCGTCGGCGGCACGCCGCGCGCCAAGCTCGGCTGGACCGACGTCTCGCTCTTCTCCGGCCTGGGCGTGCCCGCGGTCAACTACGGTCCCGGAGACCCGAATCTGGCGCACCAGAAGGACGAGTTCGTCTCGTTGAGCAAGATCGCAGACTGCGAGCGCGGAATGCTCGGCTGGCTGTCCTGAGAGAGGCGGGGCCCTGTTCTGAAGGGGAAGAAGCCCTGTTCTGAAAGGGAAGGAGCCCGCCGGGGCCGGTGCGCCCTTCGCGAGGCCCCCGGTAGGCGAGGCCCCTCGGTGCGCGTGACCCGGGAGGGGCCGGTACAAATGAAAGTGGCTTTCCTCGCCGGCCATTTGGCGGGGAAAGCCACTTTCAGTCCCGAGCAGCACCCTCGTGCAGTTAGACGCACCCTGTTCAAAATCCGGTTCCATGTTTTCATGGAGATTTTTCAAGATTTTTCTGGGACGGCGCTACGGTGACCCGCATGAAGAAAACACGTCCGGAACGTCGTCAGGGAGCCGCGGTGGTTCGCGGCGATCTCGTCTCCGACTCCACCCACGACCAGCGACTTCTCGATCGGAGGGGGCCGGCCGACTGGCTGCACATGGATCCGTGGCGGGTGCTGCGCATCCAGGCCGAGTTCGTCGAGGGCTTCGGCCAGCTCGCCGAACTGCCCCAGGCGGTGACCGTCTTCGGGTCCGCGCGCACCCCCGTGGACAGCCCCGAGTACGAGATGGGGATCCAGCTGGGCCGCAAGCTGTCCGAGGCGGGCTACGCCGTGATCACCGGTGGCGGCCCCGGCTGCATGGAGGCAGCCAACAAGGGGGCCGTGGAGGCGGAGGGCGTCTCGGTGGGCCTGGGCATCGAGCTGCCCTTCGAGCAGAGCATGAACGAGTACGTCGACCTCGGCATCGAGTTCCGCTACTTCTTCGTCCGCAAGACCATGTTCGTGAAGTACTCCTGCGGATTCGTCACGCTGCCCGGCGGTTTCGGCACCATGGACGAGCTTTTCGAGGCGCTCACCCTGGTCCAGACCCAGAAGGTCACCTCCTTCCCGGTGGTGCTCATGGGAACGGAGTTCTGGGGCGGCCTGCTCGACTGGATCAAGAACACTCTCATGGGGACGGGAAAGATCTCTCCGGCGGACGTCGATCTCATTCACGTCACCGACGACGTGGACGAGGCGGTCCGGATCATCGTCGAGGCCGACAACAACAGGGGCGGGCGACTGGAGGACGAGCGGAAGGCGGCCATGACCACGGTCGGCGATGCCGAATAAGGTCGGCACGTGTTCATTTGTGTATTCCTCGCATCGAGTCAGAAGATCGACAAGAAGTACCTGGAACTGGCGGAGCAGGTCGGCTCCGAGCTCGCCGCCCGGGGGCACACCCTGGTGAGCGGCGGGGCCAGGATCTCCTGCATGGGAGCCGTGGCCCGCGCCGCCCGCGCGGGCGGCGCCCGCACCATCGGGGTGATCCCCCAGTCGCTGGTGGACATCGAGATCGCGGACGAGGGATCCGACGAGCTGGTGGTCACCACCGACATGCGCGAGCGCAAGGGGGTCATGGACGCCCGCTCCGACGCCTTCCTGGTGCTGCCCGGCGGCATCGGGACGCTGGAGGAGCTGTTCGAGATCTGGACGTCCCGCACGCTCGGCCTGCACGACAAGCCGCTGGTGGTCCTCGACCCCTGGGGGATCTACGCGCCGCTGCGGGAGCTGGTCGAGGGCATGGACGAGGCGGGCTTCACCCGTCCGAACGTCTTCGACGCCATCTCCTGGACCACCACGGTCGACGAGGCGTTCCGGCTGCTGGAGAAGTCGACCAGACACCTGGAGCCGAGCCCGGAGGAGCTAGGCGAGGCCACGGCGGGTTAGCGCGGGCGGGCGCCGCCCGGCGAGGGAGTCGGTCATCTCGACCGCGAGCCGCACCTGGTCGGCGCGGTCCGTACGGAAGACCCGGGCGCCGGCCCAGGCGCAGATCGAGGCCGCGGTGAGTTCCGCGGCCTCGGCGTCCCGCTCTCTCGCTGCGGCGTTTCCGGCGTCCCCGCTGTTCTCGACGTTCTCTACGGACGCGGCGGACGGGGTGGTTTCGGCGGTGGCCAGCCGGGCGGGGGTGACGACCACGGTGTGCCCGGCACGGACGAGCTCCTCGACCTCCCCGATCGAACGGGCCTCGACCCAGCCGGGTTCACCCCGGTCACCGGGTCCGAGCACGAGGAACGTCATGATCCGATCCTAGGCCAGTGGAGATGTGGCACGATTCGTATGTGCTGGTCGTATTAGCTTTCGCTGCCGTAGCCGTCATCGCCGGTGTCACGGTGGTCGCCATGGGCCGGGGAGGCGAGCTGAGTGAGTTCGCCCCCGACGTGCCCCCGCTGAACCTGCCCCAGGCGGGTCAGCTCGGCGCGGTCGACTTCATGGCCCTCCAGCTCCCGGTGAGCCTCGTCGGATACAACACGCAGAGCGTGGACGAGACCCTGAACCGGGTCGCCGGGGCCCTGAGCGAGCGTGACACCAGGATCGCCGTGCTGGAGCAGCGGGTGTCGGAACTGCTCGCCGGCAGGCTCCAGGCCCGCCACGAGCTCAACCCCGGCTCCCAGCCTCCTCAGCGCGGGCTCGAGGCGCCGTACGAGCTTCCCGCCAGGGACGGCTTCGGGGCGGCGGAGGAGCTGTCCAACGGGTCGCCGGCCGAGCGCGAGCCCGAGGGGCCCGGTGAGCCCTCCGGGCCGGAGAAGGCTCCCAAGGCCGCTGAGACCGCCGGGACGGCCGAGGGCGGCACGTCGTCCGGTGTGTCGCCGTTCGCCAGGCCGTCCGAACCGTTTGAGCCGGCCGAACCGTCCGGGTCGTCCGAACCGGAGAAGCTTCCCGAGACCGCTGAGGCCGCCGGGACCGCTGAGGCCGCCGGGACCGCTGAGGCCGCCGGGACGGCCGACCTGTCGCGGTTCGCCAGGCCGTCCGAACCGTCCGAGCCGTCCTCGGTGCCGGATTCGCCGTCATCGCCCTCCTCTTCCGGGGCTTCCGGGGCTTCCGGGGCTTCGGATTCCGGGACCTCGGACTCGAAGGAGTCGTCTCCCGGTTCCGTCGGCCTTCGTACGGGGGAGCGGCAGGAGACGGAGGACCCGCGGTGACCGGGACCTCGCGGGTCGCGGGCCGCGTCGAGGCCGTAGAACCCGTGGAGGCCGCGGTGGCCGTGGGGGTTGTGGAGGCCGTGGAGCTCGTGCGCTGTGGCTGGGCGACCTCCGCCCCCGACTACGTCGCCTACCACGACGAGGAGTGGGGCCGTCCGGTCACCGGTGACGACCGGGTTTTCGAGCGGATCGCGCTGGAGTCGTTCCAGTCCGGCCTGTCGTGGATCACCATCCTGCGCAAGCGGGAGAACTTCCGCAGGGCCTTCGAGGGGTTCTCCATCCCGGCCGTGGCCGGATTCGGCGACGAGGACGTCGCCCGCCTGCTCGGCGACGCGGGCATCGTCAGGAACCGGGCCAAGATCGAGGCGACGATCGCCAACGCGCGGGCCGCGCTCGGCATCGGCCTGTCCGACCTCGTCTGGAAGCACGCCGACCCCGGTGCGCCCGTCCCGAAGACCCTGGCGGACGTGCCCGCCCAGACCGCCGGTTCCAAGGCCCTGGCCAAGGACCTCAAGGCGCGCGGCTTCCGTTTCATCGGCCCGACCACCGCCTACGCGCTGATGCAGGCCATCGGCCTGGTCAACGATCACCTGGCCGACTGCTGGACACGCCGGGCCTGACGCCCCCCGCGCCGGGGGCGGCCCCGGAAGCCGCCGCCGGCCCTCGAACCCGGCGCTTCGAGAAGTCCGCGCCCCCGGAGCCGGCGCCCCCGACGTCCTCGGCCTCTGAGGCTGCCGAGGCCTCAGAGGTCAGCGCCCCTCGAAGACGGGGCGCTCCTTGGCGAGGAAGGCGCGGGTCGCGTTCAGGTGGTCGCCGGTCCTGGCACAGGCGTCCTGGAGGTCGGCCTCCAGCTCCAGTGCCTCGGCCAGGGAACTGGTCGCGGCGAACCGCAGGGCGCGTTTGGTCGCCGCGTAGGCGCTCGTGGGGCCCTGCGCCAGCCGTACGGCCAGAGCGCGGGCCGCGGTGTCCAGCTCGCCGGCCGGGACGACCCGCGAGACGACCCCGAGTTCGAGCGCGCGGTCCGCGCCGAAGGGCTCGCCGAGCAGCAGGAGTTCGGCCGCGCGCGCCGGGCCGACCAGGCGCTGGAGGGTCCAGGAGGCGCCGGAGTCGGGGGCCAGGCCGATCCCGGAGAAAGCCGTCGCGAATCTGGCTCTGTCCGAGGCGATCCGCAGGTCGCACGCGAAGGCCAGGGAGGCGCCCGCGCCCGCCGCGACGCCGTTCACCGCCGCGACGACCGGCTTGTCCATCTCGGTGATCGTTCGGATGACCGGGTTGTAGTGCGTGCGCACGGTCCCGTCCAGCCCCCGGCCGGCCTCCAGGTTCGCGGCGTGTTCCGTCAGGTCCTGGCCGGCGCAGAACGCCCGTCCCGACCCGGTCAGCACCACCGCCCGCACCGAGGACGCCCGAGCCGCCGAGGCCAGCGCCTCCAGCAGGGCGGTCTTCGCCCGGACCGTCAGCGCGTTCATCGCCTCCGGCCGGTTGAGGACGATGGTGGCGACGGCGTCGTCGACGGAGTAGAGGACGTCGTTCAACGGATGCTCCTTCCGGACGTCCCGGCCTCGCCCGAGGGCTCACCGGGACCCTGCCTGTAAGGGGGGTGTCGGTACGGGGTCGTCCGTGCGGCTCCGCCGGCTGTTCCGGGCCTCGCTTCCGGTCGCGGACGCCGGCCGGGGGCTCGCCATGGTGTCCCACGTTGTTCGTCATGGTGTTCGTCACGGTTGCGGCACGATGTCCGCTATGCCTCGCCGAGGTGGCGGTCGACGAAGGCGGCGGCGGCCGGGAGCAGCCGCCCGGCCTCGCGCTCGAAGTAGATCCTGGCCCTCTCCCCCGGCCAGCCCCGGGGCAGGAGCTCCGCGGGAAGCCCGGGGTCGCGGAACAGGAAGTTGCGCCACCCGTGCAGCAGCCTGCTCCGGGTGGCGAACACCTGGTCGTCGCTCGCGTTGTCGGGCAGCCGGCCGACCAGGTCCGTCGCCTGGGCCATCCACTCCTCGTAGGCGGCCCCGATGCCGTCCAGGTCCCAGGTCCTGGCGACCAGCGCCGCGGGGTCGCCGTCGAGCACCGCGTCGAACCGGTCCGCGGACAGGTCCTCGCCCTCGAAGATCGCGTCCAGCTCGGGGGAGGGCCGCGGCCCGATCCAGGTCGTCTCCGACATCGGCGCGTACCCGATGAAGGCCAGATCCGAGCGCAGGCGCTCCCGCCTGGACCGCTCGCGTACGGGTTCCACCACGAGGATGTGCCACCGGCCGTTCCAGGTGATCGTCCCGACTCGGTAAATTCTCAGCGCGGCCTCGTCGAGGCGGTGCACGCACTTGGGGGTGACCTCGTAACCGGGCCCCCTGGGCAGCCGGGCGGGCGCGAGCCAGCCCTGCCGCACCATCCGCGAGACGGCGGTGCGCACGGCGGGAGCCGCGATGTCCAGCGGGGCGAGCAGGCGGACGAGGGCGGCCACGGACGCACGACCGCCTCGGGACCTGAGGTGGTCCCCGTACAGATCGAAGAGAGCGGCGCGAGCGTTCACGAGGACAAGTTTGGTCGTCCGAGGGGCCCCGGACAACGGTCTTGATCGCCGGATGAGCCGACGCTGAGACTGATCGTTCCCATTCTCCGTGCGGAGGCGGGATAATAGGACATCACAGAAGACGTGAATGCGTCGGCCACCCTCGGGTCAGTCGGAGATCCGGAGCCCGAAGCAGGAAGGGATACACGCATGGCGGCTATGAAGCCGAGGACCGGTGATGGTCCGCTGGAGGTCGTCAAGGAAGGCAGGGGGATCGTCATGCGGGTTCCTCTGGAGGGTGGCGGCCGCCTTGTCGTCGAGCTTTCGGCGGACGAGGCAAGTGCCCTCGCTGAGGAACTGAAGAAAATAGTCGGTTGATCCCGATCTAAGACAGAAGTGGTGGAGCCGGGCCCTATTTGAGCTTGCTCGGGGAGCATGACACCTGCGATGGCCCGCGCGACCGACGACGAACACGGCCCTGGCCGCCGGACCGCCTCACGGCGGCTCGCGCCAGGGCCGCGGTGTTCTCCACCACGCCGGGCCTGATGACTGGAGTTACCCCTATGCCCATCTCCCCCCATCTGCTCCTGCCTCGCGTTCCCTACGCGCAGGGGCTCTCCGCCGCGTCCCCCGGGGGCGCGGCGCCCGCCACCGGGGAGGAAGCCGGGACCGTGCTTTCCGGGCTCCCCGGTGACGCCGAGCTGCTGGCCGTCCCCTTCGCCGAGGACCTCGCGCCCGAGATCGAGCTGCCGGTGCCCGCGGCGGCGCTGCTCGCCCACCACAAGGCCAAGGGCGAGGCGGGTGAGATCGTCGAGGTTCCCGTCGCGAACGGCGACGCCGTCGGCCGGGTGCTCCTCTACGGGGTCGGCGACGGCTCGGCGACCGCCCTGCGCAAGGCGGGTGCGGCGGTGGCGCGGCGCGGCAAGGGCAGGGACGCCATCAGGATCGTGCTCCCGGGCGGGCCGGTGACCGCGTTCGTGGAGGGCGCGCTGCTGGCCACGTACACCTTCAGGGCCGGCGAGGCGAAGTCCGCCCCGGTGACGCTCGAGTTCGTCGGCGAGGGGGTCGAGGCGGAGGTCGCCGAGGCCGAGGTGATCGCCGGGGCCGTGGCGCTCGCCAGGGACCTGGCCAACACCCCCTCCTCGGTGAAGTCCCCCGCCTGGCTCGCCGAGCGCGCCGCCGAGCAGGGCGTCGCGGTGCGGGTGTGGGACGAGCGGGAGCTGCGCTCCGGCGGGTTCGGCGGCATCCTCGCCGTCGGGCAGGGGTCGGTGCACCCGCCCCGGCTGATCCAGCTCTCCTACGAGCCCGAGGACGCGACCGGCCACGTGGTCCTGGTCGGCAAGGGCATCACCTACGACACCGGCGGCATCTCGCTCAAGCCCACGAGCAACATGGTGTTCATGAAGACCGACATGGCCGGCGGGGCCGTCGTCATCGCGGTCCTGGGCGCGCTGGCCGCGCTCGGCGTGCGGGTGCGGGTCACCGGTCTCGTCGCCGCCGCCGAGAACGCGTTCTCCGGCACGGCCCAGCGTCCCTCCGACGTGATCACGCAGTACGGCGGCCGGACCGTGGAGGTGCTCAACACCGACGCCGAGGGGCGTCTGGTCCTGGCCGACGCGCTGGCCTACGCCGACGCGGAGCTGGACCCGGACGTCATGGTCGACATCGCCACGCTGACCGGGGCGATCGGCATCGCCCTGGGCAAGGACCTCGGCGCGGTCTTCGCCTCCGACGACGAGCTGGCCGGCGCGCTGGCCGAGGCGGGGACGGCCAGCGGGGAGCGGCTCTGGCGCATGCCCCTGATCGAGGACTACGTTCCCGCGCTCGACTCGTCCGTGGCCGACATGACCAACATCGAGGCTGGCTCGACCTACGGCGCCGGTTCCATCACCGCGGCGCTGTTCCTGCGCGAGTTCACCGGCGGGCGGCCGTGGGCGCACCTGGACATCGCGGGTGTCGGCCGCAGCGGCGCGGACGAGGGTGTCTTCAGCAAGGGGGCCACCGGATTCGGCGTGCGCCTGCTGCTCGAATGGCTGTCGGGGCTCCAGAAGCGCTGACCGGGGACGACAGGGGACGCGACGGGACGGTGTCAGTCGGCGAGCTTGACGGCCGCCAGGATGCCGTCCCCCAGGGGCATCATCAGCGGGCGGAGCCGCTCGTCGGAGCGGACCAGCTTGCCCAGCTCCCTGATGGCGACCGTGTCGGGGTCGCGCTGCACGGGGTCGGCCACCCGGTTGCCCCAGAGGGCGTTGTCGAAGACGACGATGCCGCCGACCCGCAGCAGCCGGACGGACTCGGCCAGATAGTCGGCGTACTCGTGCATGGCGCCGTCGCAGAAGACGAGGTCGTAGCCGCCGTCGGAGAGGCGGGGGAGCACGTCGAGGGCGCGGCCGGTGATCAGGCGGATCCGGCCGCCGGAGAATCCGGCCTGGGCGAAGCTCTGCCTGGCCAGCCGCTGGTGCTCGGGCTCCACGTCCACGCTGGTGAGCGTGCCGTCCTGGCGCATGCCGCGGAGCAGCCACAACCCCGAGACTCCGCAGCCGGTGCCGATCTCCACGACGGCGCGGGCGTTGATGGCGGTGGCGAGGAAGCAGAGAGCGGCGCCGCCACCGGGCAGGATCGGGGGCGCTCCCACTTCCGCGCCGCGCATGCGCGCGGCCCGCAGGATGTCGTCCTCCCTGTGGAACTCGTCGGCATAGGCCAGAGTGGCCTCCAACGGACTTGTCGGCGTCTCTGCCATCGGCCTCTCCTCCCGCTTTCTCCGTACACAGTCATATAGGCACTGGGTCGCAGCCTAAGGGAGGCAGGCCCGATCGGGAACTCATGTCACCCCCGGTGCGTTGCACGGTTTAAGCGGCCTTTGCCGGTCCTGAAGGTAGTCAGTGCGCACGAAGGGACGAAACCAGGCACTATGGCGATAGCGGTGGTCCCGGAGAGAGGAGTGCTGGTGGAGGAGTCCGACCACCAGGCCGAAGCTCCCGTGTCTGATTGGACGCCTCCTACATGGGAGGAGGTGGTCCGGACGCACTCGGCGCGCGTCTACCGGCTGGCCTATCGGCTGACCGGCAACGTGCACGATGCGGAAGATCTCACACAGGAGGTCTTCGTCCGGGTCTTCAGGTCATTGTCGAACTACACGCCAGGCACTTTCGAGGGCTGGCTGCACCGCATCACCACCAACCTGTTCCTCGACATGGCGCGGCGCAAGCAGCGCATCAGGTTCGAGGGGCTCGCCGACGACGCCGCCGAGCGGCTGCGCGGGCGCGAGCCCTCTCCCGCACAGGTGTACGACGACACCCATCTGGAGCCCGACATCCAGGCGGCACTCGACGCGCTCGCGCCCGAGTTCCGCGCGGCCGTCGTTCTGTGTGACATCGAGGGGCTGTCCTACGAGGAGATCGCGGCGACGCTGGGCGTGAAGCTCGGCACGGTACGCAGCCGGATCCACCGTGGGCGGGCGCAGCTGCGTGAGGCGCTGGAGCATCGCGCGCCGCGGAACGATCAATTCCCCCCGAGCGTTACCCACGGGGAGGAATTCGCATGAGAAACCACAGTCATGACGAATGTCACGACGAGCCACTTGGCAAGGAGTGCGCATGAGTCACCTTGGAGAACGCGTTTCCGCACTGGTCGACGGTGAGCTGAATCACCACGAGCGCGACCGTGCCCTGTCGCATCTGACCTTCTGCGCCCCCTGCAGGGCCGAGGTCGACGCCATGCGGGCGCTGAAGAGCCGGTTGCGGTCCCTCGACGGTCCCGCGATGCCGACGGACCTGACGACGTCCCTGCTGCGGATGGCGGAGCCCGGCGGCCCGCTGCCCCCGCGTGAGCGCCCCTTTCCGGCCTCACGCACCTTCGGCGGCGCGCCCATTCCGAGCATGCACAGCGTCGCTCCCCCCGACAACCGGCCCCGCGGCCGTGCCGGGGGCCCCCGCCGTGCCCGGAGGGCGGGATACGTCGCGGTGGGCGTCGCCTCGGCGGCCGTGGCGATCGGGACGCTGTTCGTGGTAGGCGGGACCGACCCCAACCCTCGTGTCGTGCCACCGGTCGACATGTTCGCCAACCAGCACAGGAACACCGCGCCCTACGGCGGATCGGCGACGCCGATTCTCTCCCCCTCTCCGTGATCCGGCTGCCCGCCACGGTCATCCTGGCCGCCCTGTTGCTGCTGGGGCTGGTGGCGGGCGGTCCGGCGTACGCCGTCCGGTCCCCGCACGCCGTGCCGCCGGACGACGTCGAGAGCGAGGACACCGGCCTGCACCTGCTCCGTGAGGCGGCGGCCGCGGGCCGGTCCCGTGGATACTCCGGC
Organism: Streptosporangium sp. NPDC023825; assembly: GCF_040639575.1. Taxonomy (NCBI): domain Bacteria; kingdom Bacillati; phylum Actinomycetota; class Actinomycetes; order Streptosporangiales; family Streptosporangiaceae; genus Streptosporangium; species Streptosporangium sp. NPDC023825. The sequence continues at coordinate 149,513 of NZ_JBFAAE010000007.1, forward strand.
ACCCAGTACGTCACCGCCTGGGGCGCCGACGCCTCCTCCGGTGCCGCCGCCTCGGTGCTGGAGGTGCGAAACGTCCCCGGAAAGGGCATGACGGTCCGCGCCGAGCCCTCCGGCTCCGTGCGGAAGGCCGATCCCGGCACCCCGGCCGGGGGCATGTCCAGCCCGTCCGAGGCGATGCTCGAGGTCCTGGCCCGCAACTACCGGGTCGTGACCGCGGGGGAGGGCTTCGCCTGCGGACGCCCCGCCCGCCTCGTGGACGTCCTGCGGGCCGACGGCACGGCCGCCGCCCGATACTGGCTCGACGAGGCCGGGGGCCCGGTGCTGCGCCGCGAGCTCATGGACGCGGAGGGCCGGGTCGTCAGCGCCGGGGCCTTCGTCGATCTGACGCTCGACCCGGTGGAGAGGGGGACGGCGCCCCTGACGGCCGCCGGCGGCCCGGACCTGGCCGAGCTTCCCCGGCTGGAAGCCGAGGGCCGACGGTTCCCCCGCACCCTGCCCGGGCGCCTGGAGCTGTTCGCCGCGCACGACATCCCTCCTGGATACTTGTATCTGGGCTACTCGGACGGCCTGTCGGTTGTGTCGGTTTTTATCCAGTCTGGGATGCTTGATGAGGAACGCCTCCGTGGTTGGCATGCGGAGGAGCGCAAGGGGCATACGATCTGGGTTCGAGACCCAGCTGGGCAGGAGACGATCTGGGCGAGTGGGGGTCATGTCTACACCGTCTTTGCCGACGCGCCGGCCGACATGGTCGACGCCGCTGTCGCGGCGTTGCCGCACGAGCCCGTTCCCGATCTCTGGACGCGGCTCGGCCGAGGCGCGAGCCGCCTGCTCTCCTGGGTCAATCCCTTCGGATAACGCGTGCTTTACACATCTCGTATGCCGCTCGGGGGAAGATTGCCGGGTTGACTCGGTTGAGCGGCCGCCTGCGAGGCAAGGAGTAGTGAGTATTCGATGACCGACGATGCCCGTCCTTCCCATGAGGCGCACGATGCTGAGGGGCGTACACCGTCGGACTTCACCGACGGCGGACACGGCACTCCTGAGTCCCGACGCGCCGACTCCTCAGGTCCTGAGTTCTCCCGCCCGGAGTTCCTGCCCGCAGGGGAGGGGCCCTTCCCGGCCGAGCAGCCCCGCGACCAGGCCGAGCAGCCCCGCGACGACGGCTGGAGCCAGCTGGGCGCCCCGCCCGACCGCACCCGGTGGGGCCGGCAGGACCAGCCCGAGCTGCTCCGCCACGACGACAGGTACGACGACAGGGACGTGCCGCCCGGCGAGGGCGGCCGGGATCCCGGCTTCACCGGGGAGCACTGGGGTGATCCCTCGGGCAGGCCCAGGCACGACACGGCGGTCTTCGCCTCCCAGCCCGCTCCGCCCCCGCCGCCCGCCCAGGCGTTCGGCATGGGACCGGGCTGGGCGCCGCCTCCGGGGAGCCTGGGGGCTCCGGGAAGCTTCGGCGGCCCGCCGCCCGCGCCCGCGCCCGTCCGGCGCGGGCCGCGTACCGCCACGCTGGTGATCCTCGCCCTGATGGTCGCGCTGCTCGCCTCCACGCTGGGCAGCGTCGGCACCTACCTCCTCACCAAGCCCGCGGGCTCGGGGCGCGACCCCTCCTTCAGCCTGGGAGGGGCGCCGACGGGGTCCAACGTCCGGCCCCCCGAATCCGTCGCGGGCGTGGCCTCGAAGGTCCTGCCCAGCGTGGTGTCGCTGGCCGTCGAAGGCGGAGCGAGCTCCAGCACCGGTTCCGGCTTCCTGATCAAGGGCGGCTACGTGGTGACCAACAACCACGTGGTGGCCAACGCCGAACCGAGCGGCCAGATCCAGATCCAGTTCAACAACCGCAAGTCCACCTCCGCCATCGTCGTGGGCACCGACCCCGAGTCCGACCTGGCCGTGGTCAAGCCCGCGGAGACCTTCGGCGCCCCCGAGATCACCCTCGGCAACTCCGACAACGTGGTCGTGGGCGATCCGGTCATCGCCATCGGATCCCCGCTGGGGCTGACCGGCACCGTCACCTCCGGCATCGTCAGCTCGCTGAACCGTCCCGTCCAGGCGGGCGAGGAGAACAGCTCCGAGGCGACCTGGCTCAGCGCCGTGCAGACCGACGCCGCGATCAACCCCGGAAACTCGGGGGGCCCGCTGGTCAACGTCAACGGCGAGGTCATCGGCGTCAACTCGGCGATCGCCACGCTCGGCAGGTCGGTCGGCGGCCAGAGCGGCAGCATCGGCCTCGGCTTCGCCATCCCGGTGAACCACGCCCGGCGGGTCGCCCAGGAGCTGATCACCACGGGCAAGGCCAAGAAGTCGCGGATCGGCGTCGCCATCGACCCGACCTACCAGGGCGTCGGGGTGCGCATCGCCACCGAGCCCAGGCAGGGCACCCAGCCGGTCGAGCCGAACGGTCCCGCCGCCCAGGCGGGGCTCAAGCCCGGAGACGTCATCCTGGAGGTCGAAGGCGTCGTGCTCCAGGACGGCAACGAGCTGATCGCGATGATCCGCAACAGGGCCCCCGGCGAGAAGCTCTCGATCAAGTACCAGCGTGGCGGTCAGGAGAACATCGCGACGGTGACCGTCGGCGCCGCTCCTGAGCAGCCCTCCCCCAAACCCTCCTGAGCGCGAGGGCGGGGCGCGTGCTCACGAGTGGGGGCGTTAGTGTGGAACCTCTCCGGCGTGTGGCCGGAGAGGAGCTTCTGGCATCCTCCCGGTAGGAGATCACCGTGTTCGGACTCGGCTGGCCTGAGATCGTGGCGCTGGTGGTGATCGCCCTTCTCGTCTTCGGCCCGGAGAAGCTTCCCCAGGCCGCCTCGCAGGCGGGCAAGACGCTGCGCAATCTGCGCCGGATGGCCAACAACGCGAGAGACGACCTGCGGACGGGTCTCGGGCCCGAGTTCGCCGACTTCGACCCGGCCGACCTCAACCCGAAGAACTTCGTCCGCAAGCACCTCACCGCCGACCTCGAGGACGACTGGAACGCCACCTCGGCCACCACCGCCACCGCCGAACCGGCCTCACACGCGATGAGCGACGCCGACGAGCTGGGCTACGGCGAGGTCCCCCCGTACGACTCCGACGCGACCTGATCGCCGAGCTTCGCCTGGTCGTCAGGTCCCATCCGGCTGAAACGCGTCTCATACGGCCGACGGCGGCGCCCCGTGAAGGGGCGCCGCCGTCGTCGTGCCTGGGGCCGTGCCTGGGGAGGGTCCGGGCCGGCCGGGGCGGAGCAGGTCCGTTCCCCCGGGGGCGTGTGGCCGGTCCGGCCGGGCGGTGAGCCGGGGCTCAGCCGCGCCGGGTGGGCGAGATGCCGAGCTGGAGGCCCTTGATGCTGCCCGACTTCTTGCTCAGGGAGGCGGCGATGCGGCCCAGCTCGACCGCCGCCGGGGCGTCCGGGTCGGTCAGCACCAGAGGCTTGCCCTCGTCGCCGCCCTCGCGCAGGCGCATGTCGATGGGCACCTGGCCCAGGAGCGGCACGCGGGAGCCGAGGGTGCGGGTCAGCGCGTCGGCCACGGTCTGGCCGCCGCCCTCGCCGAAGACCGAGATCCGCTCGTCGCAGTGCGGGCAGGGCAGCCACGACATGTTCTCGATGACACCGGCGATCTGCTGGTGGGTCTGGACGGCGATCGATCCGGCGCGCTCGGCGACCTCGGCGGCGGCCTGCTGCGGGGTGGTCACCACCAGGAGCTCCGCCGAGGGCATCCGCTGCGCCACGGAGATCGCGATGTCGCCGGTCCCCGGGGGCAGGTCCATCAGCAGCACGTCCAGGTCGCCCCAGTAGACGTCGGCCAGGAACTGGTGCAGGGCCCGGTCGAGCATCGGGCCGCGCCACACGACCGGGGTGTTGCCCTCCGGCTTGAACATGCCGACCGAGATGACCTTGATGTCATGCGCCACCGGCGGCATGATCATGTCCTCGACCTTGGTGGGGCGCTCGGAGACGCCGAGCATGCGGGGAACGCTGTGACCGTAGATGTCGGCGTCGACGACGCCGACCTTCAGGCCGCTCGCGGCCATCGCGGCGGCGAGGTTGACGGTGACGGACGACTTGCCGACGCCGCCCTTGCCGGAGGCGACCGCGAAGACGCGGGTCAGCGAGCCGGGCTGGGCGAAGGGGATCTCCTTCTCGGGCCCCTTGTTGCCGCGCAGCTTGGTCTGCAGCGTCTTGCGCTGCTCGGTGCTCATGACGTCCATCTCGACGGAGACACCGGTCACTCCGCCGACCTTGGAGACCGCGCCGGTGACGTCCCGGGTGATGGTGTCCTTCATGGGACAGCCGGACACCGTCAGGAAGATCGCGACACGTACGGCTCCCTCGGGGGAGATGTCGACGCTCTTGACCATGTCGAGTTCGGTGATCGGCCGACGGATCTCAGGGTCGTTGACGGTCGCGAGGGCGGCCATCACCAGTTCCGGGGTAGGTGCCATCGAAGTGTCGGCAATCACGCCACCCTGGGGCGACGGGGGATGCCGTCCCTCCTTGTCTGTTATCGATGAGGCGTCTCACCGGCGGGACCTGCCCGTCGTGGCGCCCGTATGGCTTGGCAGGAGGCCGATCCCGTCAGGGAACGGTCGGAGTCGTGGGCCCATGGTATGAAACCCGAGGACACCGGAAGGAATTCCGAATCCGGTGATGATCACTGGATTCGGACAATTCGCTGTGTAGATGCGCGTGCAACGTTCTAAGGTTACTCCGTGACCCTCACGGCGGGCGAGTCAAGAGAGAGCGTCGGTTCGGCGGAGCTGGTGGTCTGGCGCATGCTCCAGCGGGCCCAGGTTCGCATCACCCGGGCTCTGGAGGCCGACCTGCTGGCCGAGCACGACCTGGCGCTGGCCTCGTACGAGGTGTTGTTGCAGCTGTCCGAGGCGCCCGAGCGGCGGCTGAGGATGAACGACCTGGCCGACCGGGTGCTGCTCTCGCGCAGTGGACTGACCCGGCTCATCGACCGCCTCCAGCGCGACGGCCTGGTCGAGCGCGAGGCCTGCACGAGCGACGCGCGCGGCCTGTTCGCGGTCCTGACGGACGCGGGCGCCGCGCGGCTGGCCGAGGCCGGCCCCACCTACCTGCGCGGGGTCCGCGCCCAGTTCCTGGACATGCTCGACGCCGACGAGCTGCGGCGGTGCGCGGCCATGCTGACCAAGCTCTTCCCCGGCCCGCAGGCGGACACCGACCCGTACTGAGCCGTACCTGAGCCGTGCCTGAGCGGTGGGCCCGGCCCCGTCCGGGTCGCAGGGTCCCGTCCGGCGCGTCCCCGCCGGTCCGCCGCGGTTCGTGGCGGGCCGGTCCACGGTGATTCGTGGCGGGCCGGTCCGCCGCGGAGTGCCGCCGGGGCGCTCCCGGGACCGCCCGCGGGGTCTTTCCGAGCGCCGTGACGGGTTTCCGTCCTGCCGCGACCCGGCCCTGCCCGTTCTGACCCCTCTTCCGGACAGGGTCGTCGGGCGCCATGTCACATGCCAGACCCAGAGTGATGTCGAACGCATAAAGGATCTTGCCGGTCATACGGACACTCGTGGAGATTGCGGATATTCACGACTAATGCGGAGGCGCGATGCCAACGTTACGAGCAGCCCTCACCGCCCTCATCGTGGTCGCGGCGGGTGTCACCCCGGCCCACGCGGCCGCCCAACCCTCTCTCACCGTCGAGCAGGGACGGACCCAGCCGGTCTTCTCGTACGCCGACGCCGTCCGCGAGCACGTCTATGTCGAGTCGAGCGTCGACAGTGACGCCGACGGCAGGCCGGACCGGGTACGGGTCGACATCATCAGGCCGAAGGAGTCCGGTCCCGGGCTCAAGGTGCCGGTGATCATCGACGAGAGCCCGTACTACGACAACTCCGGCCGGGGGAACGAGGCCGAGCGGAAGGTCTACGACGCCGCCGGGAACGTCACGAAGTTCCCCCTGTACTACGACAACTACTTCGTACCGCGTGGTTACGCCGTCCTCAACGTCGACATGATCGGGACCACCAGGTCCGACGGCTGTCCCGACGTCGGAGGGCGGGCCGACGTACTGGGTGGCAAGGCCGTCATCGACTGGCTGAACGGCCGCGCCACCGCCTACCGCGCCGACGGCACGCCCGCGGTCGCGGACTGGACCACCGGCAAGGCCGCGATGATCGGCAAGTCGTACGACGGCACGCTGGCCAACGCCGTGGCGGCGACCGGCGTGCGGGGACTGGAGACGATCGTCCCGATCTCGGCGATCAGCTCCTGGTACAAGTACCAGCGCTCCAACGGGGTGATCTACAACTACGACTACATGTCGTGGCTGGGCAACTACGTCGACAGCGACCCCACGGACAAGTGCGCGGCCACCTGGGCGCGCCTGGACGCCGAGGACGGCGACGACACCGGGAACTACAACGGCTTCTGGGCCGAGCGCGACTACATCGCGGGCTCGCTGGCCGACGTCTCCAAGGTGCGCGCCAGCGTCTTCGCCGTGCACACGGTCAACGACCTCAACGTCATGCCCGACAACTTCTCCAAATGGTGGAAGGCCCTGGCCGACCGGAACGTGCCCCGCAAGATCTGGGTCGGGCAGTACCAGCACGTGGACCCCTTCGACTTCGAGGGGCGCCGTGACATCTGGGTCGACACGCTGCACCGCTGGTTCGACCACTGGCTGCTCGGCGTGCAGAACGGCATCATGCGCGAGCCCCGCGCCGACGTGCAGAGCAGCCTCGACCGCTGGACCACCCAGCGCGACTGGCCCGCCCCGCTCGCCCTGAAGGTCCCCTTCCGCCCCGCGGCCGACGGCTCGTTCGGCCTCGTACCGGCGAAGAGGGGCCAGACCGCCACGTTCACCGACATCCGCCAGTCCGAGGAGGCGATGGTCGCCGACGTCGGCACCGTCAAGCCGGGGAGGGTGGCCTTCACCACCGGCGCGCTGCCGCTGGACCTGCGCCTGTCCGGCACTCCCGTGGTGGACCTGCGCGTCGCGCTCGACAAGCCCACCTCGAACCTGACCGCGCTCCTCGTCGACTTCGGCGAGGACACCCGGATCGACTGGCGGCGCGGCCAGGGCATCACCACGGTCACCGAGGAGAGCTGCCACGGCGAGAGCACGGCCGACGACGACGCCTGCTACAAGCAGGTCGTCACCAACCGGGCCACCCGCCCGCTGGAGATCGTCGCCCGGGGCTGGATCGACGTGCAGAACCGCGACTCGCTCAGCACGCCCTCGCCGCTGCCCGCGGGCACCTACGGCAGGGTGAGCTGGGAGACGCTGCCGCAGGACTACGTCTTCAAGAAGGGGCACAGGCTGGCCCTCGTGATCGCGGGCACCGACTCGACCTACAGCGACGAGACGGCCACCGGCGCGAACGTCACCGTCGACCTGGCCGGGAGCAGGGTGCTCCTGCCGCTGGCGATCAGCACCCTGCGGAGCGACGACGTGCCGAAGGACACGGCCAGGTGGAGTGGCCCGAGGCAGCTGGACCTGCCGGAGCCGGAGAACCGGTTCTTCTGATCCAGGAGTGATCTCCAGGGGCTCCTGATCCTCAGGAGGCCCGCGGGGGGTGAGCCGGGCGGGACGCCGGGCTCACCCCCCGTCCCGTGTGGCCGGGTACGGCGCTCGGCCACACGCCCGTCCCGTGTCGCCGGGTACGGCGCTCGGCCCGCGCGTCCGCCGGGCGGGAGGGGCCGGGCGGCCGGAACCCCGGCTCACGACTCCACGGACTCCTGGGGCTCCTGGAGGTCCTCCTGCAGGCGCTGCAGCTCCGAGCGGATGTAGTCGCGGGTCGCCACCTCGCCGAGCGCCATCCGCAGGGCGGCGATCTCCCGGGTGAGGTAGTCCAGGTCGGCCTGGTTGCGCTCCGCCGCCCTGCGGTCGTGCTCGTTCTGGACCCGGTCGCGGTCGTCCTGCCGGTTCTGGGCGAGCAGGATCAGCGGCGCCGCGTACGAGGCCTGGAGCGACAGGATCAGCGTCAGGAAGATGAACGGGTAGGGATCGAACTTCAGCGACTGGGGGGCGAAGACGTTCCACAGGACCCAGAGGGCGACGAAACCCGTCATGTAGACCAGGAACCTGGCGGTGCCGAGGAAGCGGGCGATCCGCTCCGACAGCCGCCCGAACGCCTCGGGGTCGTAGTGGGGGCGCAACCGCGGGCCGGGCTGCCTGGGCTGGTCGAGGCGGTCAGCCATCGTCGCCCCCCCTCGGCCGGTCGTCCCGCTCGCGCCAGTCGTCCGGCAGCAGGTGGTCGAGCACGTCGTCCACGGTGACGGCGCCGACCAGGCGGCCCGCCTCGTTCACCACGGGAGCCGCGACGAGGTTGTAGTTGGCCAGGTAGGAGGTCACCTGGTTCAGGCTGAACCCCGGCCTGATCGGGTCCAGGGAGGTGTCCAGGATGCCGCCGAGCAGGGTCGAGGGCGGCTCGCGCAGCAGCCGCTGGAAGTGGGCCAGGCCGAGGAAGCGGCCGGTGGGCGTCTCGACGGGCGGCCGGGCCACGTAGACCTGCGCGGCCACCGCCGGGGTGAGCTCGCGCTGGCGGATGTTGGCCAGCGCCTCGGCGACCGTCGCGTTCGGCGGCAGGACCACCGGCTCGCTCGTCATGATCCCGCCCGCCGTGTTCTCGGGGTAGATCAGCAGCCGCCTGACCGGCGCGGCCTCCTCGGGCTCCATGAGCGCCATCAGCGCCTCGGCCTGCTCGGCGGGGAGATCCTGGAGCAGGTCGGCCGCGTCGTCGGGGTTCATCTCCTCCAGCACGTCCGCGGCCCGCTCGGGGGCGAGCCTGCTCAGGATGCCGATCTGGTCCCGTTCGGGAAGCTCCTCCAGCACGTCCGCGAGCCGTACGTCGTCCAGGGCCGCCGCCACCTCGACCCGCCGCTTGTCGGGCAGCTCGTGCAGGGCCCCGGCCAGGTCGGCGGCGCGCATCGACTCGAAGGCGACCAGCAGGTTGGCCGCGCCCTGGTCCTTCTGGACGGCGCCGAAGCCGCGGACCTCGCCCCAGTCGACGATCTTGGTCGCGCCGCGCCGGCGCAGTCCTATTCCGGGGGGACTCCCGACCACCGCGACCTTGGTGATCAGCCACTCGGAGCCTCTCGTCTCCTCCATGGCCAGGTCCAGGACCGTCATCCGCTCGCCGTCGACCTCCACCCGGAGGTCGAGCAGCTCGGCGATGGCCAGGGTCTCGGTCGCCCGCTGCTCGAACCTGCGCATGTTGAGCTGGCCGCTGAAGACGACGGCGCCGGCCTTGGCGGACCGTATCCGGGTGATCGGCAGGAAGACCCTGCGCCGGGGCTGCACCTCGACGACCAGCCCGTGCACGTGCGGTGGCGCGCTGCCGGCGATGGCCACCACCACGTCGCGGACCCGGCCGATCTGGTCCCCGGCGGGGTCGAAGACCGGGGTGCCGGCGAGACGCGCGATGAAGATCCTCACATCTGAAGCGTAGGCCGCATCTCGGGCCGACCGGTCACTGCCACGCACCCCGGCTCACAATCCGGAATCGGCTTGCTGTCCGATATCGCGACATGCCAGCATCAAACGTGCTTAACGGTAATTACAGAAACGGTGGGTCATGAGACGTGCAGGACTGCTGATCGCGCTCGCGTCCTCCCTGTGCTTCGCCTTCTCGGGACCCATGGCCAAATACCTGGGCGCGGCGGGACTGGCCCCGCTGGAGGCGGTCTGGATCCGCATGGCGGGTGCCGGGCTGCTGCTCGTCGGCGTCCTCGCGGTCACCCGGCCCTCGGCGCTGCGCATCCCCCGCTCGCGGCTGCCGTTCCTCCTGGCGTACGCGATGATCGCGGTCGCCGGTGTGCAGGCGCTGTTCTTCGCGGCGATCACCCGGCTGCCGGTCGGCGTCACCCTGCTGATCGAGTACACCTCGCCGGTGGTGGTGGTGCTCTGGGTGCGCTTCGTCCGGCGGGTACGGCTGCCGCGGGCGGCCTTCGTCGGCGCCGTCGTCGCCGTGGTCGGGCTCGGCATCGTGGTGGAGGTCTGGTCGGGTCTCGCCCTCGACCCGGTGGGACTGCTGCTCGCCTTCGCCGCGATGACGGGCTGCGCCGGATACTTCCTGCTCAGCGACAGCTTCGGCGACGACATCGACCCGCTCGGCCTGATCGCCTGGGGCCTGCTCGGCGCCGCCGTGGCGCTCCTGCCGATCTCCCGGCCGTGGAACATTCCCTGGGGGGCGATCAGCGGGACGGCCACCCCCGAGGGCGGCCACACGCTGCCGGTCGTCGGGGCGCTGGTCTGGCTGATCGTGGTCGCCACGGCCGCCGCCTACATCCTCGGTGTCCTCGCGATCCGCCGCCTGTCGGCCGCCATCGGCTCCACGGTCGCCTCGCTGGAGGTCATCGCCGGGGCGGTGGTCGCCTGGATCCTGCTGGGCGAGGCGCTCGGGCCCTTCCAGATCGCGGGCGGCGTGATCGTCCTGGTCGGCGCCTACCTGGCCCAGCGGGCCACGGCCGCGCTGCCCGCGCCCGCACCCGTGCGAGAGACCGGGGAACCGGCCCCCGTGGGGTGAACCTGGATGAACCGGGGTGAGCCGGGCTGAGCTTGTACGGGCCAGGCTGAGCTTGTACGGGCCAGATTGAGCTTGTACGGGCCAGGCTGAGCTTGTACGGGCCGGATTGAGCTTGTACGAGCCGGGCTGAGCGTCGCCGGACGGACCCGGCGACCGGTAGACCCCGACGGCCGGGCGGACTGACTCCGACGGCCGGAGGGGGCCGTGCCGGACGGCGGCGGTCAGGCGGGTTCGCGCGGGACGAGACGTATCACCTTGGAGGCCGCCGCCCAGCGCTCCAGGAGCCTCGTGCCGTCGGGGGCGTTGAGCCGCTCCTTGGCGAGCGCCGCGACCGCGTCGGGGACCTTCGCCTGGTCCACCACCTCCACGGAGGCCTCGAAGGCCACCAGGTGCCCGCCGTTGTCCTTGCTGCGCAGCGTCACCCGTACCTCCCCGGCCTCGGCCAGCCCCGGCAGTGGCTGCTCGCCCCCGCCGGTGACCAGGTAGATCGCGCCGTCGTGCCAGGTGTGCCAGGCCAGCCGGGGCCGGTCCAGCGACAGCCACAGGACGCTCGACTTCTTCGCGCCCTCCTCGATCACGCCCATGAGACGAATGTACGGCCTGTGCCCCCCGAATGGCGGTACAGGCCGTACACGCCACGAGGTCAGCGCCGCGAGAGCCTCCAGGCGGCCGGGAGGAGCCCCGCCGCGACAACGATCTTGAGGGCGTCGCCCAGCAGGAAGGGCACCACGCCCAGGGCGAGGCCGGTGGCGAGGTCCACCTGGGCGACGGCGACGAGGACCGGCAGGCCGAAGGCGTAGATGACCAGGTTGCCGAGGATCATCGTGCCGATCGTGCGCGGGACGGTGCGGTCGCCGCCGCGCTCGGCGAGCTTGCCGACGACGGCCGCCGCGGCGACGAAGCCGATGACGTACCCGAAGGAGGCTCCGCCGACGCCGGAGGCGCCGTCGGCGAACCACGGCACGCCCGCGACGCCGGCCAGCATGTAGAGCGCCATGCTCAGCACCGCGCGGTTCATGCCGAGGGCGGCGCCGACCAGCACGACCGCGAAGGTCTGGCCGCTGACCGGCACCGGCGAGCCGGGCAGCGGGAAGCTGAGCTGCGCCGCCAGGCCCGTCAGGGCGGCGCCGCCGACCACGAGCGCGACGTCGCGGACGCGGGAGGCCGGGATGAGGTCGGACAGTACGGCGGGCCTGGCCACCGAAGAAGCGTTTGCCATGGTGCTGGTCTCCTTTGGCAGATTCTTGATGTCCATTCTTCTGACATCTCCGGCAAGGGTCCTACGAGATCATCGCCAAGAACAGGGCGGGGTCTTTGTGCGGACGCCATAACGTCCGCAACGTCCCTCCGGCCTGTCGTCCGTCCCCCGGCGGGCGTTAGCGTGTTCCCCATGCGTTCCCGACGATCGTGTCTCGCGGTGCCCGGCAGCAACCCCAGATTTCTGGAGAAGGCACAGGGGCTCCCCGCCGACGAGGTCTTCCTCGACCTGGAGGACTCCGTCGCGCCGCTCGCCAAGGAGGGCGCGCGCAAGAACATCGTGGCCGCCCTGCGCGAGGGCGACTGGTCGGGCAGGACGAGGGTCGTCCGGGTCAACGACCTCGGCACCCAGTGGACCTACCGGGACGTCATCGAGGTCGTGGAGGGCGCGGGGGAGTTCGTCGACTGCCTGATGCTGCCCAAGGTGGAGGACGCGGCCCAGGTGATGTGGCTCGACACGCTCCTCACCCAGATCGAGAGGGCGAACGGCCTCCCGGTCGGCCGGATCGGCATCGAGGCCCAGATCGAGAACGCCAGGGGCCTGGTCAACGTGGACGCCATCGGCGGCGCGTCCCCGCGCCTGGAGACGCTCGTGTTCGGCCCGGCCGACTTCATGGCCTCGATCAACATGCGGACCCTGGTGGTCGGCGAGCAGCCGCCCGGTTACACCGAGGGCGACGCCTACCACTACATCCTGATGCGGATCCTGATGGCCGCCAGGACGCACGACCTGCAGGCCGTCGACGGTCCGTACCTGGCGATCAAGGACCTCGACGGGTTCCGGCGGGTGGCGGGGCGGGCCGCGGCGCTCGGGTTCGACGGGAAGTGGGTGCTGCACCCCTCCCAGATCGAGGTCGCGAACGAGGTGTTCTCGCCGTCGCAGGACGACTATGACCACGCCGAGCTGATCCTCGACGCGTACGAGTACTACACGACGGTCGAGAGGCGCGGCGCGGTCATGCTCGGCGACGAGATGATCGACGAGGCGTCCAGGAAGATGGCGCTGGTGGTCGTGGCGAAGGGCAGGGCCGCCGGGCTGCGGCGCACCACGGCCTTCACCCCGCCTACAGCTTGATCCCGATGGTGGTGAAGAACCAGAACGACGAGGTCAGCCAGAGGCCGGTCAGGGCGACGAAGGTCAGCCCGCCGAGGACCGGGAGGGTCCAGCCGGGCAGGCCCCGCTTGGGCAGCGACAGCATCTTCGCGGTGAAGACACCGTAGAAGAAGCAGCCGAGCAGCGAGTGGATCATCACGCGCGGCACGTCGAACTGGGTGCCGAGCGCGTACAGGCAGTGGAGCGCCACCGGGATCGTCAGGATGAACGCCACCCGCCCCGACCAGCGGTGCAGGGTCCCGATCCACGGCACGTCCAGCTTGATCCGGCCCCACATGACCAGGGCCGAGAAGAGCTGGACCAGCGCCAGCAGGAACGCGCCGGTGGTGAGCCAGGCCTTCATGGCCAGCGCCCCGGAGAACCCGGCCAGGCCGATCGCGTACCCGGTGGGCGCGTGGACCCGGCCGTAGACGCCCAGCCCGACCGCGACCAGCCCGCCGACGGCGAGCGGGACGAGGAGCGGCGCGAGGTTGTTCGGCTGCCGGTGCTGGACGGGTGTGATCTGCGTGTCACTCATCAGAACCCCTCGATGAACTCGTCGACGTCCTGCGGATCGACTTCCACGCCGTTCACGACGGCGTTCTCGCCCGGCTCGGGGATCGCCACGTCGGCGACCTTGTCGCCCACGAGGGTGAGGCCGACCCGGGTGCCGTCGTCAAGGTAGATCCATCCGGCGCGGACGTTCGCGCCGCGCACGAGCGCGGTAGCCCGGTAGAGGCCGGAGGGCTTCTTCACGGTCGGAGCCTTGAAGTTCCACTCCTTGCCGTCGAAACCGAGGCTCCCCGCGGCCCTGCCGCCGCCGAGCCGGGCGGTGAGCGAGGCGCCGTGGCGCCCGGACAGGGTGACCTTGCCGTCGGCGGCCCTGCCCTTCATCCAGGCCTCGATCTTGCCGTCGCAGAAGTAGCCGACCGCCTTGCCGTTCCTGACGGAGATGGCGATCAGCCCGCCGTTGCCGGTGACCCGCCCGGCGTAGTCGGCCTTGACGGGGGTGGGCCTGGCCGTCTTGACGACCTCCGGCTCCGGCGTCGGCGACGCCACCGTGGTGGCCTGGGCCACCGGAGGGGGTGCGTCGTCCTGCGCGTTGACGGTCTGTGTGGTGGGTGAGGTGGTGGCGCTGGCCACGCCGAGGGCGACGGCCATCACCGCTCCTGCCGCCAGTGTGTATACGGGCCCCAGCCGTGTCATATCCGCTCCCTGGGGTGGTGGGTTGTACGTCAGGTGTACATGCCGTCGTTCCGGAAGTCTGTGAACTAATCCGCACACGGGCGGACGACACCGAGGTGATCTCGGGCTCGCCGGCCGTCCGGTCCCCGCGACGGGGGATTCGGGGGATCTTCCAGTGGCTGATGTTTTTGAATTTAAAGGATAAAGCAGGACAATTCCGGCGCTCAGTTGATAAATCTGACTAGAGAGGTCTCGTCATCGCGGCCCGGACGTGTTGCTCTTGACTGTGTACGGACGGGAGCCGGGTATCCGGCCGCGGGAGGTGATCGTTTCCGGAGAACGGGGTAGTAGTAGGGTCGCGTGCGATTCGCCGCATCCGTAGGGGTTGCGGCCTGCTGTTACGGAGACGACTGGAACGGTCCGGGGTGGTGACTCCGGGCTGGAACGGGCTTCCTGCAAGGAGGTGCTGAGCGTGGCCTCGGGCCCCCACGACCCGCGCTCGCGAGAGTGGCCGGCAGACGACGACGGCGTTCACGACGATGCTGTACACGAAGACGGGTCCCAGGAGTCCCACACGTCCCCGCCGACGATCCAGCACTCCCCGCCGGGCCCCTCCGACGACGGCGCGCGAGGGCGTCCCATGGCCTCCCCGTGGATGCTCCCGCCGTTCGCGGCACCCACCCCGGACGACGGGGAGCCGCCCCGGGCCCGCCCCGAGGGACTGGGAGGCGAGCGCCGCCGCCCGTACGCCCGCCCCTACGGCCCCGCACCCCAGCCTCCCGCCCGGCCCGCCGGACCGCCGCCCCCGCAGGAGCCTCCCGCCGGTCCTGTCGCCGCCGATTCCCCGCCCGCGGAGGAGAGGCCCGCGGAGGAGAGGTCCGCGGGGCCGGGACGCCACGCCACGCCCGAGCAGGGGCGGCCGCGTCTGGTGGACCGTCCGGACCTCCTGGTCGCCTCCGGGCCGGCTCCCGAGCGCAAGGGCAGGAGAAGGGCGCAGCGCCCCGATCTCCTGGTCGCCTCGGCGCCACCCCGGGAGCCGGTGAGGGACGAACGGACGGAGCCTTCGCCGCCACCCGCACCCGAGGACCGGATCAGGGTCGAGCCGAGCATCGCGGCGACGCCGGAACCGGCGCCCGCCCCGGAACCCGGCGCCGGGGCGGAACCAGGAGCGCGGGCCAGGCCGGACGCCGGTCCGGATCGCGGGTCGGCGCCCGACCCCGGACCCGGGTGGCCTGCCGGGCCCGAGCGGTCCTCCGTGCCGGTCGAGGACGACTTCGAACCCGTACGCCGGGTGGGGCGCCCGCCCGGTGGCAGGCCCGCCAGGCCCGACCTGCTCGTCGCGCAGGGCCCGCCCGACAGGCGGGGGCCGAACGGCGGGCGGCACCACCGCCCGGCCAGCGCGCCCTCCGCCGTGCGCCGTTCCACCCCGACCAGGCGCAGGCGCGGCCGGGGTCTGGTGATCCCGTTCCTGATGGTCATGGTCCTCACCGTCGCGGTCGGCGGCGGCCTGGTCCTGTGGGGCTGGGTGAGCAGCCCGTTCGCCACCGGTCTCCGGCTGGTCGGCGACGAGGTGAGCTCGGGCGACGACAACTTCGTGCCGCAGGCCGGTGTCGGCGGCAACGGATCCAACCAGGTGCTCAACGCGGTGGCCTCGGTGGGCTCGGTCATGGTCGCGGTCGGCAGCGACACCACCAGCCCGGTCCCCAGGCCGCTGTTCCTGGTCTCTCCCGACGGCGGCGCGACCTGGCAGCTGGGCAAGGTGACCGGCCCGGAGGGGTACGAGACGGGACCGACCACGGTGGGCCGGGTGGCGGGCGGCGACGGCCTCTGGCTGGCCGCGGGAAACGACCCCCTCGGCTCCGGGCACGGCCTGTGGACCAGCTCCGACGGACAGAACTGGACCGCCGCCGACCCCGGCGAGCTGGGCGCCTTCACGCGCGGGGACAAGATCATGGATCTGGCCAGGACCGCCTCCGGGTTCGTCGCGGTCGGCGCGACCGTGCTGGAGGACGGCACCACCGGGGCCGTCGCCTGGGTCTCCCCGGACGGGCGGGCCTGGGACCGGGTGGAGACCCGGGAGATCGGCATGCCGGACAAGGTGCGCGGCATCAAGGCGGTCGTCGCCAGGGGGGACGCCGTCGTCGCGCTGGCGGACCCGGCCCAGGGCCAGTCCACCTCGGTCATCCTGCGCTCGGCCGACGGGGGCAGGAGCTGGCAGCGGACCGGTACCGCGCTCAACGACGTCGTCCCGGAGCCGGGCGCGCTGGCCGTGGCCGCCGGGGGGTTCGTGCTCGTACCGACCCAGCAGCGCAGCGACAAGGGTGAGGTCCGCGTCTACTGCTCGCCCGAGGGCGCCGACTGGAAGGCCTGCGGCACCATCACCGGCCTGGGGCCCGAGGGCACGGGCGTCAAGCGCCTCGCCTCCTCCTCGGCGGGGGTGGCCGCGGTCGTCGAGTCGGGCTTCGAGCGCTACACCGTCCACACCAGCGAGGACGGCCGCGACTGGAGCAGGACCACCGACCTCGGCGAGGTGCCGGGCTCGCTGCGGGCACTCGCGCTGTCCGACACCGGCACGCTCGTCGTCGGCGGCGACGAGCGCGCCGCCGACGTGGACAACCGGGTGGTCCTCATCACCGCGCCCAAGGGCGGCGAGCCGAGACCGGTGCCCCTGAGCGGGATCCAGGGCCTCGCCAGAGCCGCCCGCGAGACGGCCAGGGTGGCCGCGGGCGACGGCAGGTTCGTCGCGGTCGGCGCGGTCTCCGGCGACGCCGGGATCTGGAGCAGCGCGAGCGGCGAGAACTGGAAGGCGGGCGGCCCGGCGCAGCTCCTCGGCGGTCCCAGGCGGCAGGCGCTCGCCGACGTCGCGCACGGCAGGCGGGGCTGGCTGGCGGCGGGCAGCACGATGACCGACGCCTCCTCCACCGAGCCGTTGCTGCTCTCCTCCTCCGACGGGCAGAGCTGGCGCAGGGTGCCGGTGCTGGGTCCCCTCGCCCCGGTGGGCGACCACGACTTCCTCGCCCCGCACGCGGTGGCGGCGGGGCCGTCCGGCTACGTCATCGCGGGCGAGGACCGCGGGCCCGCCGCCACCGTGCCCGTCCTGTGGTTCTCCTCCGACCTCAAGCGCTACTCCAGGGCGGCCAAGCTTCCCGCGGGCGGTACGGGGGTGCGGCTGCACGACGTCTCGGCGACCTCGTCCGGGTACGTGGCGGTCGGCGGCACCGGCACGGCCGAGCGCGAGACCGGGGTGGTCTGGGTGTCGGCCGACGGGGTCAACTGGACCGCGCGCAAACCGGTCCTGCCCCCGGGGGCGACCTCCGCGGGCCTGCGGCATGTGGTCCTGTACGGCGGGTACGTCGTCGCGGCGGGCACGGCCAGGACCGAGGACGGTACGAAGGCCTTCGGCGCGGTGTCGGACGACAACGGGGCGAGCTGGGAGTTCTCCTGGTTCCCCGCGGACCGGGCGTCCGCCGTCCAGGACCTCGCCGCGACGCCGGAGGGCGTGGTGGCCGTCGGCTGGCACGGGGCGCCGGGAGCCGGAGACAGCGCGGCCTGGACCTCCGAGGACGGGCTGAAGTGGCAGCGCCACACCCCGAGCCAGGGCAGCCTGGACGGCGACGGCGCCCAGTGGCTCGGCGCGGTGGCGGTCTCCGGCGGCCAGGTGGTGGCCCTGGGCCGCTCCACCACCTACAGCGCGGACCACCTCACCCTGTGGCGTTCCACGCTCACCTCGTCGCGATGACCGGCAAGCACCGGCAAGCACCGGCAAGCACCGGCAAACACCGGGGAGCGCCGAGGAGCACGGCGCCCCAGGCCCGCGGCGGTCCCGTGACCGGACCCCGCGAGCTCACCCGGGCGCGATGACCGCCCACTCGACCAGCGCGTCCAGCAGGCCCGGGGCGAGGGGGAGGCGCGCGAGCTCCCCGGGGGCGAACCAGCGGGCGTCCGCGGCGTCGTCCCCGGCGGCGAGCGTGCCACCGGAGACGACGGCGAGGTAGTCGCGGATCTCGTAGACGGCGCCGCCGGGGCCGGGGCGGTCGACGGTCCCGGCCAGGAGCCCGGGGACGACCGTCAGGCCGGTCTCCTCGAGGACCTCCCTGACGACCGCCTCGGGATCGGACTCCCCGGGTTCGACCCGTCCGCCGGGGATGGACCACAGGCCCTCACCGGGCGGCCGGCCACGGCGGACCAGAAGCATCCGCCCCGAGCCGTCAAGGATGATCGCTCCGACACAATTTACGCGCACGTGGAAAAGATTACGTTGTGATAACGACCAGGCCTCTTGACGGATGGCCCGCCGAAGAAGCAGCGTGGGTAGTCGTGAAAGCCGCCCCTACGTGCCCACGGTGTTTCGGCCCGCTTCGTCCGCCGAGTGCTTGGTCAAGCTCCTGGAGATGCGGTCCCCACGGCGATGTCCTGCCGTTCCAGCCACCCAGACCTCCGTCCTCCGCCGCGGCGGAGGCCGTCACCCGGGCTTCCCGCGTGCCCGTCTGGGTCCCCTGGCCGCTGCCCACGGGGTGGCTGGTCACGGGGTTCGGCGAGGTGGGCGACGAGCGCAGCGACGTACGGGCCACCGTGGTCGCGCTCTCCGGTCCCTCGCTGATCCATGGTCCCGCCGACCTTCTGATCATCGCCGAGGAGCCCGGAGTGGGGCTCGGCGCGGCGTTCGCGGGGCTGGAGGGCACCGATCCGGGGACCGGGTTCGACAAGGGCCCGCCGCACGCCAAGATCGCCGTCAGGGGTCATCCGGCCGCCCTGTGGTGCGTCACCGCGGCCCCCGACCGGGCCGTCTACGCGGGTGAGGCGCTGGGAAACTGGCTCTGGGCGGTGGTGTGGCCGGCCGAGGCCGGTTACCTGATCACCCTGGCCGAGCTGTCCCTGCGCGACCTGCGCGACCAGGACCAGACCCTCGACCTGCCCTTCGGGGCGTTCTCCCCGCGTCTGGACGCCCCGGCACCCTGAAACCGCCCGCGCGCCCGTCTTCCCGCCCGGGCCGCCCTCGCCCTCCCCGCCCGTTCCCTCTCCGGAGCCTTGACCCTCGCGTCCGAACCGGAAGGCGGGGTGAGGCAGTAAAGTTCGGAAGCGTGACAGCGCGTATCGAGCGAGTGGTGACCGAGGGCGTCGTCGATGTCGACGGCGTCGAGCACAAGGTCGAGAACAACACGTGGATCCTGGGTGACGACGAGGATGTCATCGTCATCGACGCCGCGCGCGACGCGGAGAAGATCCTGGAGAAGGTCGGCGAGCGGGAGGTGCTGGCGATCATCTGCACCCACGGTCTGCCCGACCACGTGGGCGCGGCCATCGAGGTCGCGGCCAGAGACGAGGCGGTGGTCGCACTCCACCCGAAGGACCGGCCGCTGTGGCGGCTGACCTGGCCCGACACCTGGCCGGACATCGACATGGAGGACGAGGGCCTTTTCGAGGTCGGCGGTGTCCAGCTGGAGGTCATGTCCACCCCGGGCATCTCCCACGGCGGCGTCTCGCTGTACTGCGAGGCCCTGGACGTGGTCTTCACCGGCAAGACCCTCCAGGCCGACGGCCCCGGCAGGATCGGCGGTGAGTATCCCGCCCTGGCCGACCAGCTGACCGCCATCGGCGGGCGCCTGTTCACCCTGCCGCACCGCACCCGGGTGCTGCCCGCGCACGGCGAGGAGACCACCATCGGCGATCTGGAGCCCCAGTTCGACGCCTGGCTCTCCGGCTCGCTGACCCGCGGCCCCGAGGCGCCGGAGGAGGAGGGTCCGCTGACCGACGGCACGCGCGCGGCGGGAATCCGGCTGAATCCCCGGAACGACCTGCTCTAAATGGACCAACTTCCCCTGGAGGGCATGCCGCGGCGGCTCTACGCCTGCACGCCGTCGCGGCTGAACAACTGGCTCGACTGCCCCCGCCGCTACCGGTTCACCTACATGGACCGGCCCACGCCGCAGAAGGGCCCGCCGTGGGCCCACAACAGCGTGGGCGCCAGTGTGCACAACGCCCTGGCCGCCTGGTGGCGCGAGCCGTACGAGCGGCGCACGCCCGAGGTCGCGGCGAGCCTGCTCACCAGGGGATGGATCAACGAGGGGTTCCGCGACGCCGAGCAGTCGCGGACCTGGCGCGACCGGGCCGGAGAGATGGTCTCCGGATACGTGGCGAGCCTCGACCCGTCCGCCGAGCCGGTCGGCGTCGAGCGCACGGTCGCCACGCGCACCTCCGTCGTGGCGCTCTCCGGCCGCGTGGACCGGCTCGACCGGCGCGGCGAGGAGCTGGTCGTGGTCGACTACAAGACCGGCCGCCGCCCCCTGAGCACCGACGACGCCCGCTCCTCGCTCGCGCTGGCGGTCTACGCCATCGCCTCCTCCCGGATGATGCGCCGCCCCTGCCACCGGGTCGAGCTGCACCACCTGCCGACCGCCTCGATCGTGGAGTGGGAGCACACCGACGAGTCGCTGGCCCGCCACCTGGGCCACGCCGAGGAGATCGCCGTCGAGGCCTCCGAGGCCGACGAGCGCTACAGGGAGTGGTCGGCCACCACCCGGCCCAAGGGGACCGCCCCGCCCCGGGCGCGCGGCGAGGGCGACCGCACCCCGCCCGCGGTGCCCCCCGAGATCGACGCGGCCTTCCCGCCCCGTACGGGCCCGCTGTGCTCGTGGTGCGACTTCCGCCGCCACTGCCCCGAGGGCCAGGCCGCGGGCGACGACCGCGAGCCCTGGGCCGCTCTCGCCGACTGAGCCGCGAGACCCGCCCGGCCATGCCCGAGGCCCGCGCCCGGCTCGGCGGACCGGCCGCCGAGCCGCACGGCGCCCGCTGCCGGGCCCGGGGCCCGGCCCCCGGGGCCGCGGGGCCGCATTCGCGAGAGCGTGCCGCCGGTGCCGTCAGGAGGGCCGGGACGGCCAGCGGCGCGGGTCGGTCAGTCCCCTGAGCCCACCTGCCATGTCGTAGCCCGCCGCGCCGAGCCGCTCGCGCGAGGCGGCGAGCATCTCGCGGGTGGCCGGCATGAACGCCCGGTCGTGGACACGTTCGGGAAGCGTGCCCACGGCCAGCCGGAACGCCCTCAGCGCCGCGGTCACCGCACCCGCCGGCACCTCGGGCAGCACGCCGTACATCCGCCTGGCCCAGCCGGGCAGCGCGTAGTAGCACAGCGCCCCGAAGGGGAAGTAGGCGGGTTTGCCGGGGGTGAGGGCGCGCAGCCCGGCGGGCAGGCGCGGCCACATCAGGAAGCGGACCGTGGACACGGCCTCGGGGGTGACCCTCAGCAGCGGGCGCGTCGCGGCGAAGTAGTCGTCCAGCTCCGCCACGGAGCCGGGCACGTCCTCGGCGTGCAGGCCGACGTAGGTGGCGCTGCGGCGCTGCTCGGCCAGGTAGCGGTCGGCCTGGCGGTCGTCGAGCCCCAGGCCCGCCCGCCGTGCCACGGACAGGTAGGAGGAGACCTCCGCGCAGTGCACCCACAGCAGCAGCTCCGGGTCGTCCACCCGGCGCACCCGGCCGGTGCCGGGGTCGTCGAAGCGCAGCCGCCGGTGGATCCCCCGGACGCGGCGGCCGATCTCGTCGGCCTCCGCGGGACTGCCGAAGGTGACCCTGCCCACGAAGTCGGCCGTACGGCGGAGCCTCCCGAAGGGATCCCGCCGGAAGTCGGAGTTCTGCCAGACCCCGCGCATCGCGAGCGGGTGCAGGGCCTGGAGCATGAGACCGCCGACCCCGCCGATCCACATGGAGCGGTCGATGTGCACCAGCCACGTCACGGTGTGCGGGGGCTGGACGACGATGTCCTCGATGCTCGCCATGGTCGGCACATGGTTACACGGCGGCCGGCGACCCGTCCAACGGGGCCGCCCCGGCCGGTCAGCTCCTCAGGCGGCTCTCGGCGGCGTTCCAGAAGCGGATGAGGGCGGCGGCCGTGGTCTCCGGGGCCTCCACCGCGGGGGAGTGGGCCGAGCCGGGGACGACCACGCAGTCGGCGTCCAGGCGGCGGGCCATCTCCGACTGCATGCGCGGCGGCCAGCCGTCGTCGTGCTCGCCGTACAGGACCAGGGTGTCGACCCCGACCTGGGTGAGCTCGTCGCACCGGTCCGGCGCGGAGAGCACCTCCTCGGTCATCGTGAGCATGCCGACGGGCGAGTTGGCGAACAGCCGCTTGCGCAGGAAGGCGATGATCTCGTCGGACACCCCCGAGGCCAGGGCCTCGGGCTCCATCCGGGTGTGCCACAGGTGCTCCAGGCCGACGCCGGGCAACTCCGAGATCATGAAGCGGCCCGCGCGCTCGCGGGGCCCGACGATCGCGCCGGGCCCGGAGCTCATGAGCGTGTAGGACACGAACCGGGTGCGGCCGTCGATGACCGCCTCCCGCGTGACCAGGCCGCCGAACGAGTGGCCGACCAGGTGGATCGGGCCGCCGTGGCCGATCACCTGGGCCAGGACGTCGACGTCGTTGCCGAGCGCGGCGCAGGTGTAGGCGCTCCTGTCGTCAGGGCCGCTCGTCTCGAACTGGCCGCGCATGTCGATCGCGACGACCTGACGGCCCGACTGCGCGAGCGTCTGCAGGACCGCGATGAAGTCTTCCTTGCTACCGGTCAGGCCGGGAACCAGCAGGGCGGGCCACCGCTCGGGGATGCCGCTGACGGGCAGGGCCTCCAGTACGGCGAAGGCGCCCACCGCCGTCTCGATCTGGCGAGAGCGGACGCCGGGAGGCAGGGTCAGAAAACGCGGCGTACTCACGTGGCCCCACGATACCTCTCTTGGTGACATCGCTCCGTGCGTCCGGAAGGGGCCGGGAGCGTGAAAAGGGGCGCCACCGACATGGTCGCGCCCCTTCTCATGGTGACACTTGCTAGTTGGGGCGACGCGTTCCCCGCTGCTGCTGGCCGCCGCGCACCGGCGGGCGGCGACGGCTCTGCACGCGTTCCGAGGCCGCCGAGGGGGCGATCTCGTCGTCGTCCGACGCCAGGTCCGGCGACTTGAAGATCACCGCGAACGGGCTCGGGGGAATGATCTTCTCGGGCTGCGGCCGGGGCTTGGAGGCCTCCACCACGGGTTCGTCGTCCCAGCGCTCTGCCATGGTGTCGTCCTCTCCGCGATCCGTGAACTCCGCCACCCGCTCCTCGGCCCACGACGGAGCCGAAGGGGCCTCCGCGATCGCCGGGGTCGCCGGGATGTCCGCCGGCTGCTCGCGCCTGCCACGGCGCTGCCGGCGGACCGGCTCCTCCGCCGCGGGCTCGGCGTGAACCGCGGTCACCGGGGCCGCCGGGGCCGCCGGGGTCTCTGCCGTGCCGACCAGGCTCACCTCGGGGTTCAGCCCGGCCTTGCGAGCCCGGCCCCTGCGGGGCGCGGTCTCGGCGGGCTGCTCGTCACGGACGTCCCTGCGGGGTGCCACGTTCGTCTCCACCTCGGCGATCTCGACGACAGGGGGCTGAACCTCCTCGGCCACGACCGGCGCGGGGATCTCCTCGCCGGTACGGCCTCCGCGGGTGCGACGGCGCTCGCGGGACGTGCGCGCGGGGCGCTCGCGGCGCTCCTCGCGATCGTCCTCGCGTCCCCTGCGGGAGTCGTCCTCGCGCCCCTTGCGGGGGGTACGGGAGCGGATCCGGCCGGTCTCACCGAGATCCTCGACCTCCTCGGCGGCCAGGCCCGCCCGGGAGCGGTTGGCGCGCGGCAGCACGCCCTTGGTGCCCTCGGGGATGCCCAGGTCGCTGAAGACATGCGGGGAGGTCGAGTAGGTCTCGACCGGCTCGGGGAAGGGGAGCGAGAGCGCGTTGTTGATGACCTTCCAGCGAGTGAGGTCCTCCCACTCGACGAAGGTCACCGCGACGCCCGTCTTGCCGGCCCGGCCGGTGCGGCCGATCCGGTGGACGTACGCCTTCTCGTCCTGCGGGCAGTCGTAGTTGACGACGTGGGTGACGTCGTCGACGTCGATGCCGCGCGCCGCGACGTCGGTCGCGACCAGCACGTCGATCTTGCCGTTGCGGAAGGCCCGCAGGGCCTGCTCGCGCTGGCCCTGACCGAGGTCTCCGTGCACGGCCGCGGCGGCGAAGCCGCGCTCCTTGAGCTGCTCGACGACCATGTCGCAGGCGCGCTTGGTCTCACAGAAGATCATCGTGAGCCCGCGGCCCTCGCACTGCAGCAGCCGGCCGACGATCTCGATCTTGTCCATCCGGTGCGTGCGCCAGACGAACTGCGTCGTCTGCGGGGTCGCCTCGGCCTCGATGTCGTTGTTCTCGGCCCGCACGTGGGTGGGGCGGGTGAGGTAACGCCTGGACAGGGCGACGATCTCGCCCGGCAGGGTCGCGGAGAACAGCATCGTCTGCCGCTCCGCGGGGATGAGCTTGATGATGCGCTCGATGTCGGGCAGGAAGCCCAGGTCGAGCATCCGGTCGGCCTCGTCGAGGACGAGCGTCCCGATCTGGCTGAGGTCGAGGTGCTTCTGCTTGACCAGGTCGAGCAGGCGGCCCGGAGTGCCGACGATGACGTCGACGCCCTGCTTGAGCGCCTCGATCTGGGGTTCGTAGGCGCGCCCGCCGTACACGGTGAGGATCCGCGAGCCGAGCTTGCCGGCCGCCGTCACGAGGTCCTCGGTGACCTGGACGGCGAGCTCGCGGGTCGGTACGACGACCAGCCCGCGGGGCTTCTTGCGGTTCTTCCTCGGCTTGCCGACACGTTGCAGCATCGCCACGCCGAAGGCGTAGGTCTTGCCGGTGCCGGTGCGCGCCTGGCCGATGATGTCCTGGCCGTTGAGGGCCAGGGGGAGTGCCATTTCCTGGATCGGGAACGGCGCGATGATGCCCTCGGTCTCAAGGGCATCGGCGATCTCTGGGGTGACTCCGAGGTCTCGGAACGTCGTCAGCTTGGCCTGCCTAAATCTCCGTTGAAGGCAGGCCTGCCGGGACCACGGGCAGAAAACGTGTTCCCCGTGCCGGGTCCTCGCGGAAGGTCCAGCCCTCTCATGTCATCAGCGACCGCTGCGGCGTCACGCCGACTTTTGGGGGCGTCCGGGAGTGGATATCCCGGATTAACACGGTGCGGTCGCACTTTCACAGAGCAGTGTACTCGATACCACAACGGAGAACCGATTTCTTCTTGTTCCTGGTGAATCGCGAGGTCGCTCAGCTCGTAGGCTGCGTCCATGAGCGATTCCCCTCCCGGCGTCTCCGACCTGCTCGGTGTCCTCGCCTACGCCGAGCTGACCGCCTTCCTCAGACTCGCCGAGGACGCCACCCGGCACGCCCCCTCGCTGACCGACCGGGCGGCCCTCGGCGGCCTCGCGGCGGCCGAGTACGGGCACTTCGAGTTGCTCCGCGACCGGCTCGCCTCCCTCGGGGTGGATCCCGAGGAGGCGATGGCGCCGTTCACCGGGCCGCTGGACGACTGGCACGCCCTGACCTTCCCCGGAGACTGGCTGGAGGCTCTGGTCAAGGCGTACGTCGGTACGGGGATCGCGCTCGACTTCTACCGCGAGGCGGCCGTCGGCGTGGACGACGAGACGCGGAGCCTCGTCGACGAGGTCCTCGCGGACGAGGGGCGGTCGCAGTTCGCCGTCGAGAGGGTCCGCGCGGCGCTCCAGGAGGATCCCAGGCAGGCCGGGAGGCTGGCGCTGTGGGCCAGGCGCATGGTGGGGGAGGCGTTGAGCCAGGGGCAGCACGTGGCCGCCGCCAGGCCCGAGCTCGCGGCCCTGCTGGTGGAGGCGGCCGGGGAGGACATCGGCCGGATGTTCGCCCGGCTGACCGAGAAGCACGGCCGGCGGATGGCCGCCCTGGGGCTGACCCCGGGCCCGTAACGCGGCGGCCGGGCCTCCACCGGCCTTCCGGCCGTCGTGATCGCCGTTCCCGCCCGGCGTCGTGATCGCCGTTCCCGTCCGGCGTGACCCGACGCGGGCGGCGCCCCGGGTACGGTCCGCCGTGGTGACGAACCGGCGCTTTCCGCCCCGCCACGTGGGAGAGCCCGTTTCACCTTTGGCGTGAACGCCGGAGCACTGCGGACGAATCCGGTAGCGTGCGGGGCATGAGGGCCTCGCGCCGCTATGGCAGTTCCTTGACGAGATGTGGGCCGAACCGCTGGACTTCGCGTCCCGTGCTGCGCAGGGGAGGCGCGGGCTGTCCGGCCATCAGCCGGGGGCGGGAGCATCTCCGCCGTGTCAGGCGCCCGCGCTGCTGCGGGCTCGGCGAGCGGGACGAGTGCCCGGGCGGCTGAGGGCCACGCTCGCGCCGGATCCGCGGACCGCGCCATGCCGCGAAGGACGGCCTGGCGCGAGCCCGGAATCCGTCAGAGCGTGCCGCCGAAGCCGACGGGACGCGCCTCCTCCTCGCCGATCTCGATGAAGCCGAGTGAGGCGACCGGGACAATGATCTTCCGGCCGTTGACGTCGGTGATGGTGAAGACGCCGCTGCCGGACGCGAGGGCGGCGCTGATCTCGCCCTCGAGCTGCTCGGCGGTGAGGTCGGTCTCCACTACGAGTTCACGGTGTACGGAACGTACGCCGATCTTGATTTCCATCGTGCTCCCTTTCGATGAGGGTTGCTCGTCCCATGGTCGCCCCCCGGGGGAGCCGACGCGCCGGTTGATCGCGCCAAGCGAACAGACGATCGCGGCAAGCGAACGGCCGGTCGGGGGGCCGGGGACGCCGGAGGATCGCCGAGACGCCTGGCGAGGGCGCGGGCAACCGGCCCGGCGCCGGGAGCGCGGGTGACGCCCGGGACCCCTCAGTGGTCGGCGACGGTTCGGGGGAAGCCGGAGATGCCGCGCCACGACAGGCGGGCGATGAGCTGGGTGGCCGCGTCCTTGGGGATGGAGCCGTTGCTGCTGATCCAGTAACGGGCGCTGACCTCCGCCATGCCGACGAGCCCGACGCCGAGCAGGCGCGCCTCGTCGCTGGAGCAGCCGGTGTCCTCCTGGATGACCTGGCTGATCATCTCGGCGCTCTCGCGGAGGTTGCGCTCCATGCGCTGGCGGACCGGGGCGACGTTACGGAGATCCGACTCGAACACCAGCCGGAACGCCTCACCCTGGCTGGAGACGAAGTCGAAGAAGGCGCCGATCGCGGCCTGGACGCGCTGCTTGTTGTCCGTGGTGGAGGCGAGGGCGTCGCGGCAGCGGGTGATCATGTCGTCCACGTGCAGGTCGAGCAGGGCCAGGTAGAGCTCCTGCTTGCCGGGGAAGTGCTGGTAGAGGACCGGCTTGCTGACCCCCGCCCGCTCGGCGATCTCGTCCATCGCGGCCGCGTGGTAGCCGTTCTCCACGAACACCTCCTGCGCCGCGCTGAGCAACTGGCGGCGGCGGGCCGTCCGGGGCAGCCGGGTGCCCCGGGGCTTGGCGTCCGGGGTGGCGGTCACGTGGTCTCCTCGTGTCAAGCTCCTGGCGTCTGTGGCCATCCTACGCGTGGGTAACCCGGGTCAGCGATAATCGTCCTCGTCGAGCTCGACGGTGCGCCGCTGCTCGAAGGCGTCCGCGGGATCGGCCTCCAAGGGGATGGAGTCGGGCCACTCCGGCTCCTCCTCGCGCACCGTGCGGCTCTGCTCGGCGGCGTCGGCGGGATCCACCTCGGCCGGGAGATCGACGGGTGCCTCGGAGCCGTTCTCGCGCACCGGCCGGTGTTGCTCGGCGGCGTCGGCCTCGGGCGTCTCGACGGAGAGCTCCTCGGGAAGGTCGTCGACCGTTTTCCCGTGCGATGTGTCGCCGCGCGCGTTCATATGTCTGACATCCCCTGTCGTCATCCGGGCTTCGGCACGTTCTCTCTCCTCACCCGGTTCCTGCAAACGTCGGACATCGCCCAGCGTACGACCTCGGATGCCGCGCGCCGAGAAAGACGCGGCATCGGATTGCCCATGGCGGCACCTGCCACGTTGACGGCGTCTCGCATCCATGCGGAAGCGGTTCGAACGTGAGTGCGATACCGACGGGGAGGTGTCCGGCCGGGAGGACCGTGCCGGGAGGCCTTGAGGTGTGCGCGCCGCCTGAGGCGGAAGGGAGACGAACCGCTCCGGAGGGGCAGGTGGCCCGAGGGGGGCGGGGGAACGCCGGCGGGGGCTTGCGCGCCGGGCATCGGATGTCTCGGATATGACAGGGCGGGGGCCCGCGGTCGGAAAACCGCGGAACCCCCGCCTGCAATTCGTGAGAAATGAGAACTCGCACTGTATCGAGAGCCGGAATCCCCGGAGATCTCCCCCCGGCCTTCCGTGCTCACCGCTCGGATCGGCGTTTCTCCGTGGAGGAACGCGACCCTGGTGGATACGGGACCTCTACTCCACCGTCACGGTTCCGGAGCCGCTCTTGAACACGGTCCCAGCCGTTTCCGGCGTCGTATTTTGATCCCGCGTCAAGCGTGGATCAGGACGCGACCGGAGGCGGCGGAGGCGCGACCGGAGGCAGCAGGTCGCCACCGCCGCCGCCGCGACCGCGATCGCGGTCGGTCTCCAGAGGCGTGAGACGGTCGGAACGGGTCTTGTTCTCCAGGCGGTTGCGGTTGCAGTTGTCCTGGTCGAGAGTCAGCCTGAAGCGGTGGTGGTGACGACGGTAGTGGCTGTGGCGGCGGCCGCAGCAGCCGCCGCCGCCCCAGGTGGTGAAGGTGCCGGCAGTGACCGCGGTGGTCATCGCGCTGGCGCTGGTGATGGTGGTCGCCGCGCCCATGGCGACGACCCCGCCGGCCAGCGCCGTGCTGATCGCGAGCCCTGCGAGCACACTCTTGAACTCGGGCATTGCGTTTCCCCCTTGAAAGGATTGATTTACCAATTTTTGGCATTTCCCGTATGAGCCGGAAATTGCCAGAGATGGCTAGAGATGACCGTTGATGAGCCATCCCTGGTTGTCATAGTTTCCTCGCATGTCTGCCGACAAACAGAGATCGAAGGCTTTTACCCTATTCTTAGCTGTTTATCGTCGACGTTGGATACTTATTGATCGCTTTAAAGTGAAATGTATTTAATGTCGGATTTGTTCTTCGGGGTGGAGAAGAAGGGGCCGGATGTCGCCGGGAGGCGGGCCGGTGTCGCTCGCGCGTGTCCTCCTGCGTGCCGCTCGGCACCGCCGCAGGACCTCGGCTCTGGGGCCGGGCCCCCGGGAAAAGGGCCGGTCCTTGCCGCAGGCGATCCGCCGGCGTGCTCCGGCTTCGAGGGGGTGGAGACGGGAGTGCCGAGGTGGCGGGGAACGGAAGGGAGGGGTGCGCCAGAAATGGGACATAAAGTACGAAAGCCCCGCGGTCCGGAAACCGCGGGGCCTCGCTTGTGACTTCGTGAAATGAAGAACTCGCACTGTAAGTGAGGGTCAGGTTCCCGGGGATCTCTCCTCAGGTTCCCGCCGCCACCGTTCGACCGATGTTTCCGGGTGGGAAGCCCGGCCGTGGCGGATGCGAGGATCCTGTCCCTCCGTCACGGTCTCGAAGCCGCGGACGATCGCGGATCCGGCCGTGAGTGAGCTCGTCCCATGACCGCGCCCCGATCAGGGTGTGCGGCCTCGGGCCGACGACTAGTCGCGGCCGCCGCCGTCAGTGAAAAGCGGAACGATGCGGTCGCTGCGGCTGTCGTTGAACAGCTCGTTGTCGTTGTTGTTGTGGTTGTTGATGATCAGCCTGAAGCGCTTGCGGCTGTGGTGACGGTGGCAGTGGCCGCCGCCGCCGCAGCAGCAGCGACGCCCGCCGTAGCCACCGCAGGTCGGGAAGGCTGCGGCGGTGACCGTGGTGGTCATCGCGTTGGCGCTCATGACAGTGGTCGCCGCGCCCATGGTGACGATCCCGCCGGCCAGTGCCGTGCTGATCGCGAGCCCTGCGAGGACACTCTTGAACTTGGGCATTGCGTTTCCCCCTTGGAAGGACTAATTACCCCTGTTTTCGACATTTTCCATATAAACCGGAAAACATCAGAGATGGCCGGTGATGAGCCATCCCTGGTTGTCATAGTTTCCTCACATGTCTGCCGACAAACGGACATCGAAGGCTTTTGCACTCCTCTTAGCTATTTATCGCCGACGTTGGATGCCTATTGGTCGTTTTGAAATGAAATGTATTTAATGTCGGATTTGTTCTTTGAAAACGGGAGGAGGGGGGTGGGGTGCCGTCCGCCGGTGAGCGGATGTGACCCTCATGTGCCGGTGCCGAGGCGGCGGGGACCGGGCGGGGTGGGGGGCGGAGTGTGAGGCGGTGGCGGGAAAGGCGGTCCTCGGGAAGGCGGAGGACGCGCGAAGGCCCCGCGGTCCGGAAACCGCGGGGCCTCGCTTGTGACTTCGTGAAACGAGAACTCGCACTGTGTCGAGGGTCAGGGTCCTGGGGATCTCTCCTCAAGTTTCCGCTGTCGCTGTTTGGCCGGCTTCTCTGGGTGAGAGGCGGCGCCGCGGCGAATGCGGGAGTCCTGTCCCTCCGTCACGGTTTCGAAGCCGCCGGAAATCGCGGATCGAGCCGTGAGTGGTCCTGTCCTCTGACGGTGCCGCGCCTCCGCGGGGACGCACGGCTCCAGGCTTGGCGACTAGTCGTCGTCGCCACCGAAGGTCAGGGGCCGGAGACGGTCGCTGCGGTTGTCATTGCGCAGGTAGTTGTCGTTGTTGTTGTGGTTGTTGATGATCAGCTTGAAGCGGTGGTGGCTACGACGGTGGTGGCGGTGGCCACCGCAGCAACGGCCGCAGCCGCGACGCCAGCCGCAGCCGCCGCCCCAGGTCGGGTAGGCGGCTGTGGTGATCGCGGTGGTCATCGCGCTGGCGCTCGTGACGGTGGTCGCTGCGCCCATGGCGACGGCTCCACCGGTCAGCGCAGTGCTGATCGCGAGCCCTGCGATGACACTCTTGAACTTGGGCATGCGTTTCCCCCTTGAAATGATCGGTTACCCCGATTTTCGACATTTTCCGCATAAGGCGGAATTGTCAGAGATGGCCGGTGATGAGCCATCCCTGCTTGTCATGATTTCCACCCATGTCTGGTGAGAAACGGGAATCGGGGGGTTTTGCTATCCTCTTATCTATTTATGGCACGTGTTGAACTCTTATTAGTTGCTTTGAAGTGAAATGTCTCTAATGTCGCTTTTGTTCATCGGGGGTGAGCGGGGTTCGGCTGCCGGTGTCGCGCTCGACGAGCGGGGACGGGGCGGAAACGCCGCCGAGCTAATGCTGATAAATCATGCAATAAAAGACATCTGGGGAAAATAGGCTTATGTGTCTTTTGTGATACCCGGAGGCTGTTGCCTGTCGCGGTGTGGGCCGAACTATCGTGGAAGGCAGTGGAACGACAGGAGGAGGCGCGGTGAACAGCCCAATCCCCATCTGGCAGGGCGAGATGATCGACCTCGGCGACCAGCGGGTCCACGTGCGGTCGACGCCGCGAGGGCCCGCCGAGACCGCCGTCTACGTGCACGGTCTCGCGGGTTCCGCGACCAACTGGACCGACCTGATGGGCGAGCTGTCCGGAGTGGTGACCGGGCACGCCCTCGACCTGCCCGGCGCCGGATACTCGCCGGAGCCGCCCGGCGGCGACTACTCCGTCGACGCCCACGCCCGGACCGTCACCGCCCTGATCGAGCGGGTCTCCGACACCCCCGTCCACCTGTTCGGCAACTCCCTGGGCGGCGCCGTCTCGGTACGGGTCGCCGCCACCCGCCCCGACCTGGTCCGCTCGCTGACCCTGATCTCGCCGGCACTGCCCGACCTCCTGCCCCGGTACGGCCCGGCGCGGGTGGCGCTGTCCACCGTGCCCCGCATCGGCGAGTGGGCGGCGGGCCGGCTCACCCTCGTGCCCGCCGAACGCCGGCTCGGCGTCACGCTCGCCCTGTGTTACGCGGACATGGGGCGGATCCACCCGGACCGGCTCAAGGAGGCGGCCGACGAACTGCGCCGCAGGGACGGCCTGCCGTACGCGGTGGAGGCGGTGATCAACTCGGCCCGCGGCATCGTCGCCGAGTACTTCAGGCGCGGGGAGACGAACCTGTGGCGGCAGGCGGCCATGGTGACCGCGCCCACGCTGGTCATCCACGGCCGCCACGACCGCCTCGTCAACCCCCGGATGGCCGCCCGCGCCGTCCGGACGTTCCCGAACGTGCGGCTGATGCTGCTGCCCGACGCCGGGCACGTGGCCCAGATGGAGTTCCCCGAGCGGGTGGCCCGCGCGGCCCGGCTCCTGATCGCCGAGACGGTCCTCGCGCCGGTTGGGGAATGACAGGGGTACCGGGTTAGGTTGTGAGGAAGGCGTGCTGCGCCAGCCGCATCAAGGACCCCTGAAACGGGAGCAGAACTGTGTCGTTGCCACCGCTGGTAGAGCCGGCAGCCGAGCTGACCGTCGACGAGGTGCGTCGTTACTCGCGCCATCTGATCATCCCTGACGTCGGCATGGCCGGGCAGAAGCGCCTGAAGAACGCCAAGGTGCTCTGTGTGGGCGCCGGAGGCCTGGGTTCCCCCGCGTTGCTCTATCTCGCGGCCGCGGGAGTGGGCACGCTCGGCGTCATCGACTTCGACGTGGTCGACGAGTCCAATCTCCAGCGGCAGGTCATCCACGGCCAGTCCGACGTCGGACGCCCCAAGGCGGAGAGTGCCGCCGACAGCGTCAGGGAGATCAACCCGCTGGTCAACGTGGTCGTCCACAACGAGGCTCTCACCACCGACAACGTGATGGAGATCTTCGCCGCCTACGACCTGATCGTGGACGGCACCGACAACTTCGCCACCCGCTACATGGTCAACGACGCGGCCGTCCTGCTCGGCAAGCCGTACGTCTGGGGCTCGATCTACCGCTTCGACGGCCAGGCCAGCGTCTTCTGGGCCGAGCACGGCCCCTGCTACCGCTGCCTCTACCCCGAGCCCCCGCCGCCCGGCATGGTCCCCTCGTGCGCCGAGGGCGGCGTGCTCGGCGTGCTGTGCGCATCGATCGGCTCCATCCAGGTCAACGAGGCCATCAAGCTCCTCGCGGGCATCGGCGAGCCGCTGGTCGGCCGCCTGATGATCTACGACGCCCTGGAGATGAACTACCGCTCGGTCAAGGTCCGCAGGGACCCCGAGTGCGTGCTCTGCGGCAAGAACCCGACGGTCACCCAGCTGCTCGACGACTACGAGGCGTTCTGCGGCGCGGTCTCCGAGGAGGCCCAGGAGGCCGCCTCCGGCTCCACGATCACCGCCGCCGAGCTCAAGTCCTGGCAGGACAAGGGCGAGAACATCTACGTGATCGACGTCCGCGAGCCGAACGAGTACGAGATCGTGTCCATCCCCGGCGCCGTGCTCATCCCCAAGGGCGAGTTCCTCAACGGCTCCGCGCTGGAGAGGCTGCCGCAGGACAAGAAGATCGTCCTGCACTGCAAGTCCGGTGCCCGCTCCGCCGAGGTCCTCGCGGTCGTCAAGAGCGCCGGCTTCTCCGACGCCGTCCACGTGGGCGGCGGCGTGCTCAGCTGGATCAAGACGGTCGACCCGAGCCTGCCCGCTTACTGAGAAACCGAGCCTGCCCGCTTACCGAGAAACCCGAGAACCCGCGCGACCCGCGCCCCGTGGAGCACCCGCTCCGCGGGGCGCTCGCCGCTCAGAGGCCCCGCGGGGATTCCGCCGAGGTCACCAAGTCCTCTCCACACTGACGGATCTGGACGGAACGGCGGATGACACCCGCCACACCGCATTAAGGTCGGGGACGTGAATGAAGTCCCACGTCAGCGGCGGCGTTCATGGCCGACGCTGGTCGTGGCTTCCGCCCTGACGCTGCTCTGCGCGATCGTGGCCGGGGTGGCGAGCAGCGCCGCCGCGACGGAACTCACCCGGGGGCCGACCCAGGCGGAGCTCGACCGGGCCGCCCTCGACGAGGTGGCCAGGCGCTGGCAGGCCTGGCCCGCCGGGCGCGTCTTCCCCGAGACCGTCCCCTACGCCGCGGAGCAGGGCGGTGAGGAGAAGGCCCGACGGGTGGGCATCTCGCCGGAGACCCGCTGTGAAGGCGCGGTCGACGCCAGGTTGCGCAAGGTGCTGCGGCGGGCGGGCTGCCTGGGCATCCTGCGGGCCACCTACATCGACGCGCTCCAGGGAATCGTGGTCACCGTCGGCGTCGCGGCCTTCGCGGACGAGCTCGGCGCCACCAGGGCCAAAGCGGCGCTGCCCAGGGGCGGCGGTCCCTCGCCCGGCCTGAGGGCGCTGGCCTTCCGCGGCACCGTGACCGACCGGTTCGTCTCCGCCGGACGCCAGGCGGGTCTCGTCCGGCAGGCGGGCCCGTACGTGGTGATGGCCACGGTCGGCCAGACCGACGGCCGGCCCGCCAGGGCGGTCGGCGAGCAGCGGCCGACCCTGTTCGCGTTCACCGGGGACATCGCCGACCGCATCCTCGCCGATCTGTCCATGCCCGCCCGCCCCGACTGCGTCTCCACGGAGTGGCGATGCTGACCACGCCCCGATGTCCGCCCGCCGGTCCGTCCGCGAGGGCGGAACCGGGGGGACCGGGGGACCCGGCGGTGCCGGTGGCGTTGAGGGCGTTGAGGGCACTGGGGAAAGCGGTGACGCGGACGGTGCCGGTGGTGCTGACGGCGGTGGTGGTGCCGGTGATCCTGGCCCCGGTTCCGGCCGCGCGGGCCGACGACGTCAGGGACAGCCAGCGGGAGGTGCTGCGGACCCTCGACCTGCCCGCCGCCTGGCGGATCTCCGAGGGCAGGGGCGTGACCGTGGCCGTGCTCGACTCCGGGGTGGACCGTGACCACCGTGACCTGGTCGGTTCGGTGACCGAGGGCAAGGACTTCACGGCCGGGGCGAACCCGCCGGGGGTGAGCCCCCTGAGGCTGCACGGCACGTACATGGCGTCGCTGATCGCCGGGCACGGCCACGGGCCGGGCGGGGCCGACGGGGTGATCGGCGTCGCGCCCCGCGCGAGGGTGCTGTCGGTACGGGTCATCCTGGAGGACGAGGAGCCGGGTTTCCGGGAGTTCAACACCGCCGAGCGCTACGAGAACGTGGTGGCCAGGGGCATCAGGCACGCGGTGGACCGCGGCGCCGACGTGATCAACATGTCCATCTCCAAGGAGCTGGCGACCAGGGAGGAGCGGTCGGCGATCCGCTACGCGATCTCCAAGGGGGTCGTGCTCGTCGCGGCGGCGGGCAACGAGGGCGCCGGGAAGCCGGACGCCAGCGGCCACGCCCCCTACTCCTACCCGGCGGCCTTCCCGGGAGTGGTCTCGGTCGCCGCGACGGACCGCGGGCTGCGCCGGGCCTCCTTCTCCAACCGGAACCCCTCGGTCCTGGTGGCCGCACCGGGGGTGGACATCCTCGGCGCCGGTCCGGGGGACGAGTACTGGGTCGGCCGGGGTACCTCCCAGGCGACCGCCCTGGTCTCGGGGGTTGTCGCCCTCATTAAGGCCAAATATCCAAAAATGTCGCCCGTACTGGTCGTGCAGGCGATCACCGAGGGGGCCACCCGGCGGCCCACGGGCGGCTACGACACCGGTACGGGTTTCGGCGTCGTCAACGCGACCCGGGCCCTCGCCGCCGCCGCCAGGATCTCCCGGCACACCCTCACCGCCGAGGGGGCGGGGGGGCACGACCCCGCCCGCCCGCTGGGCGTGGCGGCCGAGCCGGTGCGGGTCGTCCACCGCGACCGGGACCGGATCACCCTGTACGGCGGCGTGGCCGTGGCCGCCGGGTTCGGCGCGGTCGCCTCCCTGATCGCGCTCGCCGTGTTCGTCGGCCGTACCCGCTCGTCGGAGGCCTTCGACGAGCCCGGGCCAGGCCCGGCCGCGGCCCCCTGGCCGTGAGCTCCCGGCGGTGCCGGGCGAGCCTCCGAGACCCGGTCCGGCCACGGAGAGTGTCGCGAAAATACCCGCCGCCGATAGGGCGGAGAGGTCCTTCGACGTAGCATCGGAGTATGTCGCAGCAAGGGCGGTCCCAGGAGCCGGAGCGGCCTCTGGGAACCCCCGCCCCCCGCGCTCGCGGCGGCTGGCCGCCGTCAGGCTCCCGGGTGGGCGGCATCGGCGGGTCCGGCGGTGGCCGGATCCGGCGGGCGTCCGCGCCGGGCTCCGCGGCCAGGCGGACCCGCGTGCGGGCCTGGCCGGCGGCGGGGCGCGACCGCGCGGCGGTCAAGCGGAACGAGCTGGCGACCCTGGAACAGGGCATCCGCTTCCGTACGATCTTCCTGATCCTGATGGGCACGATCCTCGCCATCGCCGCCACCAACGTGCTGACCGGTACGGTCGGGCTGGTGCGCGAGACGAGCTCGCGCCCGCTGACCGCCGCCGAGCAGGCCCGCTACATCCAGGACGACATCGCCAGGCGCTGGCACACCTGGACCGCCGACCTGGTCTTCCCCGTCGAGCTGCAGTACCTCGGCCTCGGCAGGGTCCAGCAGTACGCCCGCAGGGTCGGCCTCGCCCCCGAGGTGGCCTGCGCGGCGGGAACGGACGCGCCGGTGGGCTCGGTGCTCTCGGAGTACGGCTGCCGCACCCTGCTGCGGGCCACCTACGTCGACCAGACGTCCTCCTTCGCCTTCACCGTGGGCATCGCCGTGCTCGAGGACGAGGAGCGGCGGATCGCCGCCTCCGCGCAGCTGGCCGTGGACGATCGGGTGGGGGTGCGCCCCGTGGCCTTCCCCGGCACGGCGACCGAGCTGTTCGGGGCCGCGCAACGCCAGCGCAACGCCTGGGTGGGCGTCGGTCCCTACATCGTCTTCTCCACCGCCGGCTACACCGACGGCCGCACCCGGCAGGCGGTCGCCCCCGAGGAGATCCTGCACAGCGAGCTGTGGCCCACGGCCCAGGCGGTCGCGGGGCGCATCGCCCGCGCCCTCGGCGACGAGCCCAGCGCCGTGCCCCAGTGCACCCAGGGGAACGTGTGCTGAGGCGGCGGCTCTGGGCGGCGGGAGCGCTGGTCGCGCTCTCCGTGGCGGGTCCGGTCCCGGTCGCCGCCCCGGCGACGGCCACCTCGGCGCTCGCCGGGTCGTCGTCGTCCGTTCCACCCTCGCCGTCCATGTCGACCACGCCGCCCGAGCCGGTGCCGTCGGAGTCGGCGCCACCCGAGCCCGCGCCTCTCGAGGGCGCCGCGGACGTGCGCGAGGACCAGCGCTGGGTGCTGGAGATGCTCAACGCCGAGGAGGCGTGGAAGGTCACCAAGGGGTCGGGCGTCATCGTGGCACTGGTCGACAGCGGGGTGGACGACCAGGTCGCCGAGCTGCGGGGACGGGTGATCTCCGGGCCCGACATGGGGTCGATCAGGTTCGACAGGGACACCCCGGACGCCGGGCGGCACGGCACCGCGATGGCCTCGCTCATCGCCGGGGCGGGCAAGGGGCAGGGGGGCCTTCTCGGCGTCGCGCCCGAGGCCAGGATCCTCTCGCTGCCGCTGATCGTCGAGGAGCGGCCCGAGGACGGGTCCGCCCTGCCCGAGGAGGACCTGCGCTCGCGCAACGACAGCCCCCTGGCCCGCGCGATCCGTTACGCCGCCGACCACGGGGCCAAGGTCGTCAGCATGTCGCTGGGCGCGTACGGGCCGCACCGGAGCGAGCGGGAGGCGGTCTCCTACGCGCTGTCCCGGGGGGTGGTGCTCGTCGCCGCCGTGGGCAACGACGGCGAATCCCAGTACGCCATGGACAACGCCACCTCCTTCTGGAACTTCCCCGCCGGATACTCCGGGGTCATCGGGGTGGGCGCGGTCGACGACCTGGGCAAGCCGGCGACGTTCAGCAGCGACAACCTGTCGGTCATGGTCTCGGCGCCGGGCGTCGACGTGCCGGTGGTCGTTCCCGGCGGAAAGTACGGATCGTCGGAGGGGACCAGCTCGGCGACCGCGCTGGTCGCCGGGGTCGCCGCCCTCATAAAAGCAAAGTATCCGGATATATCGCCGCAAATGGTGTCGCAGGCTCTCACCTCCACGGCGACGGCGGGTCCCGCCAACGGCTACGACGACCACATCGGGTTCGGTGTCGTCGACGCCGCGGCGGCCCTGGCCAAGGCGGGCCGGCTGGTGGCCGGCGCGGCGGAGGTCCCGGTGCCCGACGGCAAGCGCTTCGGTGACGGCACCCTGCCCACCGAGCCCAGCAGGCCGGGCCCCGAGCCCGTGCGCCTCTGGCTGTACGGCGTGGGCCTCGCGGGCGGCCTGCTGGCGTTCGCGGGGGCCGTGGCGATGCTCAACCGGCACTCCGGCAGGGAAGGGCCGATGGCGGCGGCCTTCGAGCCGGTCCGGCGCGGTAGATCGCGAAGGTAACCGTAATTCGACTGCGATTCGAACGCGTTTTGGACACCGTTCGGATGCGGTAGCCCGGATGTCTGGATTCACGCCCCGGAAAACCGGGAACATTCGCTAGTCTCGCGCGTTATGGGGTACGAGTTGCGCGTGGAGCGCCCTGCGCCTCTCGCCTTCGCGGAACTCGCGACTGTGCTGGGGCAGGCGGGGTTCGAGTTCAGGGGCTCGCAGGAGTCCGGGGAGATTCTGGCCCGCCACAACGGCGCGGTCCATGCCATCGCGGTATGGAACGGCGGTCTTTCCGGCACTCCCGGGTCCGACTGGCAGGTGGCCCAGCTGGCGCGCGTGTCCGCCCTGCTGGGAGCGCGGCTGGTGGGCGAGGACGGCGAGTCCTACGCGATCCGCGGCGGCCTCGTCGAGCAGCTGAACGGCTCGGCGGCCTACGAGTTCGGCAAGCTCGACGAGATCCTCTCCGCCGGACCGACCGTATGGAGCCAGTAGGCCATCCCACCCCGTACGCCGAGCGGGTGCTCGACCTGGTCGAACGCATCCCGGCCGGAATGGTGATGTCCTACGGCG
The DNA here is from genome assembly GCF_040639575.1 of Streptosporangium sp. NPDC023825. Classification (NCBI taxonomy): domain Bacteria; kingdom Bacillati; phylum Actinomycetota; class Actinomycetes; order Streptosporangiales; family Streptosporangiaceae; genus Streptosporangium; species Streptosporangium sp. NPDC023825. Next base: position 188,145 of record NZ_JBFAAE010000007.1, read on the forward strand.
ACATCGCCGAGTATCTCGGCGAGGGGGGTCCGCGCCAGGTCGGCAGGGTGATGTCCACCTGGGGCGGGGGCGTGCCCTGGTGGCGTGTCGTGCACGCCGACGGCACCCCGCCGCCCGGCCACGAGCAGCGGTGCCTGGCGAGCTGGCGCGAGGAGCGGACCCCGCTCAGGGGCGCCCGCGCCGACATGCGGGCGGCCAGGTGGGACGGGAAGCCGTAGATCGTACGGCGGCCGGACAGGACGGGAACCCGCTGGGTCGCGTGGCGGGAGGGCGGGGGAAACCCGCTAGATCACAAATGCCTGTAAATCCTGCAGGCCCGTAAATCACGGCGTAACCGGCCCTGCCGTGGCGCACTACCATGGCCTAGGACAGCGCTCTGTCCGAAAGGCGGTGCTTTCCCCATGGCCACCGGTGCCACTCCCGCACGAGCCAGCGGCGACCCCGTCGCTGATCGTCTGCGGGCTGTCCAGGATCTCTGCGACCGGGGAGAACCCCTCGACTCGATCATGGCCGCTGTGCTGGCGGACGGGCTGAAACCGGACGAGCGCCGACGCTTCGACGCCGACGCCCTGGCCGGCCCCCTGGGGTCCCGGCTGGAGATCGCGGCCAAGCGGGGCGCCGCCAGGCGCCGCGAGTTCGTCACGCTCCTGAAGCCGTACGTGACCGGTGTCGACGCGAAGGTCAAGCGCGACCTGCCGGTCGCCCGCAGGATCGCCTTCCACCTGATCGAGCATCGGGGGATCGACGACCTCGCCGACGGCGACGCGCTGCAGAAGCTCGTGACCGCCGCCGCGGAGCCGTCCAAGCGGGTCCGCAAGAGCCTCCGCTGGTACGCGGACCTGCCGCTCCAGGACGAGCTGCCCGAGTCCCTGTACCGGCTGCGGGCGGCCGACCTCATCCCGGTGACCCAGATCGAGGACATCTCCTGGTCGGGCGGGCGGCTGCACATCAGCGGCCACGCCTACCTGGCCGGGCTGTCCGTGCGAAGCCGCCGCTTCAACCGGGCGAGCGTGGTGCTGCGCGGCCCGCGCTGGCTGCCGCCGGTGCGGCTCCGCACCCGCAGGGTCTTCCACCCCGAGGCGACCCACGGCGCGGAGGAGGCGGGCTGCAACTACGACTGGTCCGGCTTCACCGCCGAGATGAGCCCGTGGCCGCTGCGCTGGCGTTCGGCCGTACGGGCCGTGGTGCGCGGGGGCAAGCGGCTGCTGCGCCGCCGGGCGACCGTGCAGGACACCACCACCTGGCGTACCGAGATCGTGATCTGGAGCCGGGGCGCCCGCGCCGGCGGTCTCCTGCGCGGCCCCTCCACCGGACGCACCGAGCGCCCGGCGGGGCTGGACCTCGGCAAGGGCTGGTGGATCCGTCCCGTCTGGACCTCCGACCGCGCCCTCCAGATCGTGCTGCAGCCCACCCGGGCCGAGCTGGCCGGCGTGCGGCTGGAGGGCGAGCGCCTGGAGGTCGAGGTCTTCCTGCCGGGCAAGGGCGTGACCAGGGGACAGGCCCGCCTGGACGGCCACCGGATCGCCGCCGACTTCACCCCCGTCGAGGGCGGCACCACCGTCGTCGTGCCGCTCGCGACGGCGTCCCTGCTGCAGGAGCGCGACGGCGGCCGGCTCTGGATCGAGCCCAAGGGCGACCCCGCGGCCTCCGTCATGATCGGGAAGGCTCGGGAGAGCCGTACGGTCGTCGGCGACCGTGAGATCACCGTGCTGCGCGACCGGCGCGACCGGGTGAGCGTCTCCGCCCACCGGATCCGCCCGGTCATCGACGCGGCGACCTGGGACGAGCGGGGCGTGCTCACCCTGGAGGGCTCCTACCCGGGCTCCGGCGAGGCCGCGCTGACCCTCAAGCACCGCAGCGGGCTGATCCAGGCCGTCCCCCTGGAGCGCGAGGACTCCCGCTTCACGGTCCGGGTCGCGCCCGCCGCGATGCCCCGCTTCGGGGACACGGCCCCGCTGAGCAGCGGTACCTGGAGCATGGCGGTCCGCGACGCGGCCGGGCAGATCGTCCCGTTCCGCGTCGACCACGCCATCCTCGACGGGCTGGACGAGGACACGAAGATCCTCGACGGCCGCGAATACCGCCTGATCTCCACCCGTTTCGACATCCCGGTGCTGTCCGTCGCCGAGCACCTTCCCGACGACGAGAAGGGCGCCGGCGGCCTGTACGCCCTGCGCCGGCACTTCTACCCCGCCGAGCGGACCCGTGAGCTGAACGACGCGACCGTCTACGCCGCCTACGACGGGCGGCAGTACGAGGGCAGCGTCCGCGCGGTCTACGAGGAGCGCGTGCGGCGCGGTGAGGCCGGCGAGCACATCTGGGTGGTCAAGGACGGCGCGTTCGTGCCTCCCGGCCCGCAGGAGCTCGGCTTCGGCACGGGCGCGGGCCCGACCGTGGTGCGCGCGGGCAGCCGCGAGCACTACGCGGCGCTGGCCCGCTCGCGCTACGTGGTGACCAACGGCTTCCTGCCGCCGTGGTTCCGGTCCCGCGAGGACCAGGTCGTCGTGCAGACCTGGCACGGCACCCCGGTCAAGCGCCTGGGCAACGACCTGCCGCACATGTCCCGCGACCCCAGGCCGCCCGCCTGGCACCGGCAGGCCGTCGAGGTGCGCGGCTGGGACCTGCTGGTCTCCCAGAGCCCCTGGGCGACCCGCGTCCTTCGCAAGGCGTTCGGCTACCAGGGCGAGGTCCTGGAGAGCGGCTACCCGCGCAACGACGTGCTCGTCGCCCCCGACCGCGACGAGCTGGCCGCGGCGGTGCGCGCGCGGCTCGGCATCGCCGAGGGCGCCAAGGTGGTCCTCTACGCGCCGACCTACCGCGACTACGACCGCAAGAACGCCTCGATCCGCCTGGACCTGGCCGAGGCGCACCGGGTGCTCGGTCCCGGCCACGAGTTCCTGATCCGGGGTCACTCGATGCAGGCGGCACCGAACGTGCGCGCCGGCCTCGGGCGCGACGTCACGACATATCCGGATATCACGGATCTGCTGTTGATCGCGGACGTGCTGATCACGGACTACTCGTCGGTCATGTTCGACTTCGCGGCGACCGGCAGGCCGATGCTCTTCTTCACCTACGACCTGCAGCGCTACTCGTCAAAGCGGGGCGTCTACCTCGACCTGGCCGCCGAGGCCCCCGGCCCGCTGCTGTCCACCGGGGCGGAGGTCATCAAGGCCCTGCGGTCGATCGACGAGGTGGTCGCCGCACACGCCGAGAAGTACGACCTCTTCCAGCGCACCTACGCGCCCCGGGACGACGGCAAGGCGACGGCGAGGCTCGTCGACCACGTCTTCCCGACCTGATCGTCCCGCACCGGTCCGGATGATCCGACCGGCTTCGGGGGCCGTTTCCCGGAAACGGCCCCCGAAGCCGTCTCCGGGCTCGCTCCCCGAGGGCGTTCCCGGCCCGTTTCCGGCCGTCTCGCGATCCCGGCCTGTTCCCGGCCTGTTTCCGGTGGTCTCGCGATCCCTGACCGGTTCCCGGATGTCCTGTGATCCCTGACCGGTTTCCGGTGGTTCCGCGCGTGGTCCGAACGACGTCCCTCCCGCCCGTGAACCCGCCCTGACCCCTCCCTTCGGGGGCTCCTGCCCAGGTCCGCGCGGTGCTCGGGCCGACGGATCTTCCGGAAACCGCCCGCCGCCCGACGTATTCGGTGGAGAATCCGCCATGCGGTACCCGCCGACTCGGCACGATCATCGTCCGGGATCTGGTGGAATGGCGAGTTGTGAGTGGTCAGGACTGGCGGCTGATACGTCGTGAGGGCGCGGGGAGGGCTGTTGCCCCTGTGCTCGACGAGCACCAGCGGGCGGTGGTGGCCCATGAGAGCGGCCCGCTCCTCGTGCTCGCGGGGCCCGGCACCGGCAAGACCACCACGATCGTCGAGACCGTCGTCGACAGGATCGAGTGCCGGGGCGTCGACCCCGAGCGGGTGCTCGTCCTCACCTTCAGCCGCAAGGCCGCCGAGGAGCTGCGCGAGCGCATCACCGCCCGGATGCGCCGCACCACCCGCACCCCCCTCGCCCTCACCTTCCACAGCTACGCCTACGCGCTGCTGCGCCGCGAGGCCGTGCTCGCCGGAGGGCTGCCGCCGCGGCTGCTGACCGGTCCCGAGCAGCTCCTGGAGATCCGCCGCCTGCTCCACGGCGAGCTGGAGGACGGCGCCAAGCACTGGCCCGACGACATGCACGAGGCGCTCAAGACGCGCGGTTTCGCCTCCGAGCTCCGCGACTTCCTGGCCCGCGCCGCCGAGCGCGGCCTCGACGGGCCCGAGCTGAGAGAGCTGGGCCGCCGCCACGGCCGTCCGGACTGGACGGCCGCAGGGGCGTTCGCCGACCGCTACCAGGCCAGGTTCGACCTCGACCTCGAACCGGTCCTCGACTACGCGGAGCTGATCCGCGCGGCGGGGGCCCTGCTCTCCGACCCCGAGGTGCGGACCCGCGAGCGGTCGGCGTACGACGCCGTCTTCGTCGACGAGTACCAGGACACCGACCCCGCGCAGGAGTTCCTGCTCCAGCAGCTGGCCGGGGAGGGCCGCGACCTGATCGCGGTCGGCGACCCCGACCAGTCGATCTACGGTTTCCGCGGCGCCGACGTCCGCGGGATCATGAACTTCCCCGACCGCTTCCGCGACGCCGGCGGCGCGAAGGCCCCCGTCGTCGCGCTGCGCGTCTGCCGCCGCAGCGGCCGGGACCTGCTGCGGGCCACCCGCCGGGTCACCGCCCGCCTGCCCGCCACCCCGGGCGGCGCCGCCCACCGGGACCTGCGCGCCCTGCCGGACGCCGAGGCCGGCGACGTACGGGTGCTGGTGGCCGACGGCGCCACCCAGGAGGCGGCGATCGTGGCCGACACGCTCCGCAGGGCGCACCTGCTGGACGGCGTCCCCTGGTCGCGGATGGCCGTGCTGGTGCGGTCGGCGACGCGCCAGGTGCCGCTGCTGCGCCGCGCCCTGGTCACCGCGGGGGTGCCGGTCGTGGTCGGCGGCGGCGAGGTGCCGCTGTTCCAGGAGCCGGGCGTACGGCCGCTGATCAGGCTCATCCAGGTGGCGCTGCACCCGGAGACCCTCGACGAGGGGGTGGCGGAGGAGCTGCTGACCGGGGCGCTCGGCGGCACCGACATGATCGGGGTGCGCCGGCTGCGCCGCGCCCTGCGGATCGCCGAGCACGAGGCGCTGGCCGACCCCGGCGAGCACGAGGCGCCGGACGGTACCGGCGAGCACGACACGGACGATGTGGCCGACCTGGCCGACGTGGACGAGATGGTGGAACGCGTCGCCGAGCGCGAGAGCGCCGGCCCGCGTTCCTCGGGCGAGCTGATGGTCGCGGCGCTGAAGGACGCGCGGGAGCTGGTGAGGGTGGACGAGCACGTCGCGAAGCCCGCCGAACGGCTCGCCGGTCTCATCTCCGCCGCCACCGAGGCCGTACGGAAGGGCGGCACCGCCGAGGACGTGCTGTGGGCCGTCTGGCAGGCCACCGGCCTGGCCAGGAAGTGGACCGACGTCAGCCTCAGGGGCGGCGTCAGGGGCACCATGGCCGACCGCGACCTCGACGCGGTCGTGGCGCTGTTCGACCACACGGCCAGGTTCGTCGACCGGCTCCCGCACGCCGGGGTGGACGTGTTCGTCGAGGACCTGGTCGCCCAGGAGATCCCCGGCGACTCCCTCGCCGACCGGGCCCCCGACGGGGACACGGTCCGCATCCTCACCGCGCACCGCTCCAAGGGCCTGGAGTGGGACGTGGTGGTCGTCGCGGGGGTCCAGGAGGGCGCCTGGCCGGACCTGCGGCTGCGCGGGTCCATCCTGAGCACCGACGACATGGTCGCCAGGGCCGAGGGCTCCGAGCACGAGAACCCGGCGGCCGTCTCCGCGGCCCTGGCCTCCCAGCTGCTGGCCGAGGAGCGCCGCCTGTTCTACGTGGCCGCCACCAGGGCCAGGAAGAGACTCATCGTCACCGCCGTGGGCGGCGACGACACCGAGGAGCGGCCCTCCCGCTTCCTCACCGAGCTGGTCCCCGGCTCGGCCGAGGACGCCGCGGGCGTCGACGAGCGGTCCCGCTGGCTCAGCATGTCCGCGCTCGTCGCCGACCTGCGCTCGGCGGTCGCCGACTCCACCAGGCCCGAGCCGCTGCGCAGGTCCGCGGCCGAGCACCTGGCCAGGCTCGCCGTCTCCGGGGTGCCCGGCGCCCACCCCAACGAGTGGTACGCCCTCACCCCCATCTCCGACGACCGCCCGCTCAGCTGGCCCGACGACATCGTGCGCGTCTCGCCCTCGGCGGTGGAGAGCTTCAGCAAGTGCGGCCTGCGCTGGCTGCTGGAGACCTCCGTGGGCGCGGGCGGCACCGACGTGGCCCGCGGCCTGGGCACGGTCGTGCACGCGCTCGCCGTCCTCGCCGCGACGGGCATGCCCACCGAGGAGACCCTCGGCAAGCGCCTGGACGACGTCTGGCACGAGCTCGACTTCGGCGGCGTCTGGTACAACCGCAAGCAGCGCAGGGTCGCCGAGGAGATGATCTCCAAGTTCGTCCGCTGGCACGAGGAGAACCCCCGGGAGCTGGTCGGCCTGGAGGAGGCGTTCACGGCCATGGTCTCCGAGGGCGTGCAGATCAAGGGCCGGGTCGACCGGGTCGAGCGCGACGGCGACGGCCGGGCCGTGATCATCGACATCAAGACCGGCAAGAACGGCCCCAAGGACGCCGATCTCGAACGCCACCCCCAGCTCGGCGTCTACCAGCTCGCCGCGCTGCTGGGCGCCTTCCAGCGGCACGGCATGACCGAGCCGGGCGGCGCGGCCCTGGTCCAGGTGGGCGACGCGGCGGGCAAGAAGGCCGCCAAGGAGCAGATCCAGCCTCCCCTGGCGGACGACCCCGACCCCGATTGGGCCAAGGACATGGTCGGCACCGTCGCCGTCGGCATGTCGGGACCGTTCTTCCAGGCCAAGGTGAACGACGGCTGCCGCACCTGCGCCGTGCGGTCGAGCTGCCCGGTCAGCAAGAACGGAGATCAGGTGTGCTGAGCCCGGTCCAGCTGGCCGCCAAGCTGGGCATCCTGCCACCGACCCCCGAACAGGCCGCCGTGATCGAGGCCGGTCTCGAACCGATGGTGGTGATGGCCGGAGCCGGGTCGGGCAAGAGCGAGACCATGGCCGGGCGCGTCGTCTGGCTGGTCGCCAACGGCCTGGTCCGCCCCGAGCAGGTGCTCGGCCTGACCTTCACCAGGAAGGCCGCCGGAGAGCTGGCCGCGCGCGTGCGCGAGCGGCTCAACGGCCTGGTCGAGACCAAGCAGGTGCCCGCCGACCTGATGGAGGGCGAGCCGACCATCTCGACGTACCACGCCTACGCGGCCCGCCTGGTCACCGACCACGCCCTGCGCGAGGCGCTGGAGCCGACCATGCGCCTGGTCTCCCCGGCCGTCTCCTGGCAGCTCGCCGGCCGGGTGGTCAGCGCGTACGACGGGCCGATGGAACAGGTCGAGTGGAGCCCGGCGACCGTCACCCGGGCGGTGCTGGAGCTGGCCGGGGAGCTGGCCGAGCACCTGCGCACCCCGCAGGACGTGCGCGACGTCGGCGCCTGGCTCGCCCAGCGGTACGCCCAGCTGCCCGGCACGCCGGTCAAGGACCAGCGCAGGCCGCTGGCCGTCCAGCGGGCCAGGGAGCAGCTGCTGCCGCTGGTCGAGGCGTACGACCGGCTCAAGCGGAGCAGGGAGGTCGTCGACCACGGCGACCAGATGGCGCTGGCGGCCAGGATCGCCGCCAAGCACGCCGACGTCGGCGAGATCGAGCGCGGGCGGTTCGCCGTGGTCCTCCTGGACGAGTACCAGGACACAAGCCACGCCCAGCTCGTCCTGCTGCGCGCCCTGTTCGGCGGAGGTCACCCGGTGACGGCCGTGGGCGACCCCTGCCAGTCCATCTACGGCTGGCGCGGGGCCTCCGCGGGCAACCTGACCCGCTTCCCCCGCGACTTCAGGACCGCCTCCGGAGAGCTCGCCCCGATCAACCGCCTGTCGGTCAGCTTCCGCAACGGCGACGCCGTGCTGGACGTCGCCGCCCGGCTCCAGCTGCCGCTGCGGATGGAGGCCAGGGAGGTGCCGGTCCTGGTGCCCGGCGGCAACCGGATCGACCGCGGCCGGGTGGTGTGCGCCTTCCACGAGACCGCCGACGACGAGGCGGAGTGGATCGCCTCGGGGATCGCCAGGGTGCTGGGCGCGGAGAGCGCGCCCGACGGCATGCCCTGGGGCGAGGGCGAGCGCAAGAGGGCCAAGCAGAGCGCCTGGGGCGGCCCGCAGTGTCTCCAGCCGCACGACGTGGCGATCCTGGCGCGCAAACGCTCGCAGTTCCCCGCGCTGCGCAGGGCGCTGGAGGCGCGCGGCATCCCGGTCGAGATCGTCGGTCTGGGCGGCCTGCTCACCGTGCCCGAGGTGGCCGACATCGTCTCCACGCTGCGCGTCATCTACGACCCGAGCGCCGGGGACGCGCTGGTGCGGCTGCTGTCCGGCCCCCGCTGGCGGATCGGCCCCGCCGACCTCAAGGAGCTGGGCGAGCGGGCCCGCGAGCTGAACCGGGAGACCCGCGAGGGCTCCTCGCCGGTGGCCGACCCGCTGGACCAGGTCGTGGCGGACATGGCCGAGGAGCGCGGCAGCCTGGTCGACGCCCTCGACGAGCTGCCCGACCGCCCCGCCTGGCAGGACCTGTTCTCCCCCCTGGCCGCGGTGCGGCTGGTGGCGATGGCCCAGGAGCTGCGCGTCCTGCGCGCCCACACCGGCCAGCCGCTGCCCGACCTGATCCTGGAGATCGAGCGCACGCTCGGCCTGGACATCGAGGTGGCGGCCAGGGGGACGGCCGTCGGCCCGTTCGCCGCCCGCGCCGACCTCGACGCCTTCCTGGACGCCGCCGCCCGGTTCGCCGGTGACTCCGAGGACCCGACGCTGGGCGCGTTCCTGGCGTTCCTGAAGGCGGCCGACGAGGAGGAGAACGGGCTGGACGCCGGGCGGGTGGGCGAGAGCAACAGCGTGAAGCTGATGACCGTGCACGCCTCCAAGGGACTGGAGTGGCCGGTCGTCGTGGTGCCCGGCCTGTCCCAGGCGCTGTCCAAGGCCGGGACGCTCACCGTCGGCACCATGTTCCCGGCCCGCGCCACGACCAGCCCGAAATGGACGGAGAACCCCCGCAAGCTGCCCTACCCGCTGCGCGGCGACGCCTCGGACCTGCCGGAGCTGGCCGGGCTCGCCAAGGAGGAGCTGGCCGTCTTCGACGAGCGCTGCCGCGACCGCGACCTGCTGGAGGAGCGCCGCCTGGCGTACGTCGCCGTCACCCGAGCCCACTACCTCCTGATCGCCTCCGGCTACCGCTGGGGGACCGCGGCCAAGCCGCTGGAGCCGTCCGACTTCCTGGTGGAGATCCGCGAGACCTGCGGCCGGGTGGCCTTCTGGGCCCCGGAGGTGGAGGAAGGGGCGACCAACCCGCTCCTCGCCGAGCCCGCCGAGTCCGTGTGGCCGATCGCCCCGGAGGACGTCCGCTACGCGGCGGTCCTCGACGGAGCCACCATGGTCGAGGCGGCCCTCGCCGCCCTGGCGGGGGGCGCGGCTCCCGGGGCCGGTTCCACGTCCGGGAGCAGGTCCGCGTCCGCGTACGAGGACGTCCCCTTCCCCGAGGGACCGGGGGGCGGGGGGGCTTTTCCCGAGGACGCGGACGTGCCCTTCCCGGACGACGAGAGTGTGCCCTTTGCCGGCGACCCGTGGGACGAGTCCTTCCCGGCGGACCCGGAGGACGAGGACGTGCCGTTCGCGGCGGATCCGCAGGACGCTTTCCCCGGGGCGTCCGAGGCCGTGGCCCCCACCCGGGGGAGCGAACCGGCCGGGGCAGGCCCGGGAGTGCTGTCCGAGGCCGGGGCGGGGCCGGAAACGGTGTCCGAGCCGGTGTCCGAAGGGGCCGGGGCGGTGTCCGAGGCCGAGCCGGGGGCGGCGGGCGCGACACCCGAGCCCGGCCCCGGGTCCGAAGCCGAGCCCGAGTCCGAGCCATGGGCCGGGTTCGAGGCCGAGGCCGGGGAGCCGCCGGAGCGTCGGCCGGTGCCGACGGCCGACCTGCGTGGGTGGGACAGGGAGCGGGCGAAGGCGTGGGAGCGCGACATCGAGCTCCTGCTCAGGGAGCGCGAGCAGAACCGGCGGCGCGGCAGTGGCCGGGTGGAGCTGCCCACCCACCTGACCGTGTCCTCTCTCGTCACCCTGGCCTCCGACGCCAAGGCGCTGGCCCGGCAGATCCGCCGCCCGGTGCCCAAGAAGCCCGCCCCGCTGGCGCGCCGGGGCACCTCGTTCCACCGCTGGCTGGAGGGGCGCTGGGGCCAGCAGCGGCTGATGGACGAGTTCGAGCTGCCCGGCGCGTCCGACGACTTCGACGAGCCTGACGCCCACCTCGACGAGCTGCGCGCCCGCTTCGAGGAGAGCGAGTGGGCGGGCAGGGAACCGTTCGACGTCGAGGTCCCCTTCGAGACCATGATCGCCGACCGGGTGGTACGCGGCCGGATGGACGCGGTCTTCCAGATCTCCGACGACCGCTACGAGGTCGTCGACTGGAAGACCGGCCGTCGCCCGAACGGCAAGAAGGCCGAGGCCGCCGCCTCCGTCCAGCTCGCCGCCTACCGGCTGGCCTGGTCCCACCTGGCCGCCGTCCCCCTGGACCGGGTGAGCGCGGCCTTCCACTACGTGCTGCTCAACGAGACGGTCCGCCCCGTCAACCTCCTCGACGAGCGCGGCCTCGTCACCCTCGTCGAGTCGGTGCCGGCCCTCCGCTGATCGTCCCCAGCTGATCGTCCCCGGCTGATCCGGCGGCCCGGCCCGGCGCGAGATCCCGGCGGCGACCCCCGGAACGGGCTTGTCCCTCCCCGGAAGGAGGTGGGGCATGACGAGCATCCGAACGAAAAGTCCCGCTAGCGGGTGGCACACAAAACAAAACATCGACTCTGTCCGGTCACCCAGCGGCATCACTCCAGATCAACGCCTCTGCACTGGTTCCCTCACCGATTCGGTCTCGTGGACCGTTCGGCGGCAGACCGCCGAAACCCGCCCTCGCCGAGCGACACAACAGGTTGCACGACACCTGCCGTTCCCCCTTTCCGGCGTACTCGGTCCGCCCCCTACCGGTCCCTGAACTACCTGCTCACCAACCCGCCCTGCTGCCGGTCTCCGTGACCCACGCGCCCGCGAACCCTGAGGCCGAGCCACGTCCACCACGGGAACCGGGGTGGCCACGGAAGGAAGCCAGGCCCGAGTGCCGGGGCATTTCGGCCATATTTATAGCGCTTCGTCCGCCGCAAACTGCTAGAAACCCCCGCAAATGCTTCACCATTTTCCGAACCACGTCGCGCATGTGGGAGACGAGGCTAGAGTGGCCGAGTTCTCCAGGAAAGGATCATCATGTTCAGCATTGTCCGACGTTCTGCCCTTGCAGGCGCGCTCGCGATGAGCCTCGCCGTGGCCACCGTCGGCTTCGCACCTCCCTCGGCCGCGGCGACACCGCCGTACGGACTCCTCAAGCTGGTCTTCAGGTGTGCCCACGTGGGGGGCGTGTCGGTCACGGTCGTGGGTCCGGGCGTCGCGGGCAGCGCGCGCGACGACAACGGCACGTACTACTTCCGGGGCCGGCCCGGCGCCTACCGGGTGAAGCGCCTCGCGAACGGACGGATCGCACCGAGATCCAGGCTCATCCAGATCCCGAAGTTCTCGACCCGCACCGTCAATGTCTGCTCCCTCAAGTGGCCCGGGCGCCCGTGACCCCGGACCGCCTTTCTTGCGTCGGGCCCATGTCGCGGGGCAGGATCTGGCCGGACTGGGCGTAGGCGGCGTCCCAGGTGGCGGGGACGTACTCGTCCTTGATGCCGAGCATGTGCGCGGTCACCTGCCAGACGTGCAGGTACGCCTCCGGCTCGGCGGGCCGGACCGGCACCTTCCACTCGATCATCTCGCGCATGGCGACGGTGGGCAGGAGGTGCCAGGTGACGAGCATGTCCTTCTGGCTGATCGGGATGTCGCCGCCCTTGGAGTGGTAAAGGCGGTCCGAGGTCACGTATCCGCGATCCCCGCATCACCGCCAGGCGGTACGGCGGATGTGGACGACGGTAAGCCGGCCGGATGGCCGGTAGATGGTGTTGAACTCTTCGGGGCCCCGGCGCGACACGCGCCGGGGCCCCTGCGCGCGTCGGGGAAAGGAATGTGTGGGTCAACGTCGCTCGGTGTCATCCCGACCACCCAGATCATCGTGGCCATTCGCGATGCCCGCGGCCGCCATCGCCACCGGCCAGGTCAGCAAGGTGTCAGCCCTCGACGACATCGCCACGGCAATCGTCGCCCACGTCACCTTGCGGTAACTCCCTTGCTGCCGCCTGCCGATCCCCTCTCACCTAACGGTCGGCAGGACCTCCCGGAATCGAGGTCGGCGGCGGTGTTGGCTCCGGAGCCATCCTCATCTCCTCCGGAAGAAGGGGACGCGGCCTGCGCTGTCGCAGCGCGCGCACCGCCTCGGGCAGTGTCAGGCGAACCTCGAAGTGATCCACCATGCGCATCAGCTCGAAGAGACGACGCGCCCGCCCCTGTGCGGGAAGAACCACGATCAAGCGCCCCTGGCGGCGCTGGACGTTCTGGCGCATCCGCACCAGGACGCCTACCCCAACCGAGGCGATGAAAGTCACCTGGGTGAGGTCGACGACCAGCAGCAGATCTTCGAAGGTGAGCAGCGCCTCATCCAGCTTCACCGCCACGTCCGGCACCGTCACCGCGTCCAGCTCCCCGACCAGGCGAAGCACCCGTACCGGCCCCACACGCCAGCTCTGCACCTGCGGCGCGGACCGATCACCCGGCACGACGCCACCCCCTCGCGCTCACGCCCACATCGACGCGGTCATTGTTCCGGTTGCTGCACGCGGCGTCCATTTCACGAGTGCGAGGCAAAGCCGACGGAAGACCCGGGCTTCGGGCCGAGACGCGGCTCGTGTTGTCGGTCTGGTGGCAGGGCCCCGGCAAGTTTGTGATGTGGTCGGTGTGATCACTTCGGTCCGAGGTCGAACAGGCCGAGGACGCGCTGGTGGTCGTAGCCGTGCTCGCGGCGGGCGTAGGCGATGTTGACATGGCCCGCTCGGCGTAGGGCGCCGGTGGTTGACCCACAAGCGGTAGAAGGCATCAAGGATCGGGGTGCCCGAGTCCACTCTGCGCGTGTAGTCGCTGATGTGGCCGTTGTGCTTGAGTACCGAGCCGTGGTTCATGCACAGCGTGTGGAGAGTGCTGGTGTGGTCGGTGCGCCGGTAGTCGGTCGAAGGGCAAGCACGTCACCACGCAGACGTTCATCGACGCGGTGGTCTCGCTCTGCAACACCGCGCAGATCGATGTGCTCACCCGGGTCGGCATCCTCACGCATCAGCGGTTGCGCGAGGATGCCGAGGGCGACACCGGCGCCGACCGACCTCGGGCGGCCGTGCTCAGAGCGCGGTGCCGCCCGAAGCGTCGATGACCTGGCCTGTCACCCAGCGCCCCTCGTCGGAGGCGAGGAAGGCGATAATGCTTGCCACGTCCTCCGGCTCGCCGAGCCGGCCGAGGGCGACGCGGGCCACCTGTTGCGCCGCGAGTTCCCCGTTGTCCCGCAGGTATTGGCTGTTCCTGGTCATGACGATGCCGGGTGATACCGAGTTGACGGTGATCCCGCGCGGGCCGAGGTCCAACGCCAGATCAAGGGTGAACGTGTTCAGCGCCGCTTTGCTGACGCCGTAGGCAAGCAGTTCCGGACTGGCGACGGTGGCCGCGAGGCTGGAAATGTTGATGATCCGGCCGCCGTCGCGCAGTCGCGGCAACGCGAGCTTCGTGATGAAGAACGGCGCCTTCACATTCACCGCGATCACCTGGTCGAACTCCTCCTCGGAGAGGTCGGCCAGCCGGGCGAAGCTGCCCTTGGCGGCGTTGTGGACGAGGATGTCGAGCTTCCCGTCGGGCACGTACTCCTTGCCCGCCTCGTCGAAAGCGTCCCAGAAGCGAGCCGCGTCACCGTGAGTGCCCAGCTCCGTGTGCACGGCGAAGGCGCGCCCGCCGTCCTTGCGGATGCGCTCCACCGTGTCGCGGGCCGCCTGCTCGTCGTGGCCGTAGCCGACCCCGACGATTGCCCCGTCGCGGGCGAACCGTTCGACGGTCGCCCGGCCGATGCCATGACTGCCGCCGGTAACGAGGGCGACTTTGTCCTGCAGGGCTCCTGACATGACTGCTCCTTTGTTGAGTGATCGCTCAAGAGAAAATATACTCTGTTCTTGAGCGATCGACCAAAAAGTCGCCGGGCCACTCTTGAGTGATCGATCTAGAATGGGGACATGGACACGCCAGAAGCGCGGCGAGGCCGGCCGCCGACCTTCGACCGGGCGGCGGCGCTGGCTGCCGCCACACGCCTGTTCTGGGAGAACGGGTACGAGGCGACCTCGATCAACGACCTGACCCGGGAGATGAACATCCGGCCCGGCAGCCTCTACGCGGCGTTCGGGGACAAGAGGTCTCTGTTCAACGAAGTCATCGAGGCGTACGGCCGCTCCCCGGCCGGAGAGTTCGTCTGGGCCGCCATGGCGAGGGAACCCACGGCCTTCGATGCTTTCCGCCGCATCCTGCTCGATGCGGCGGCGATGTACACCGACCCCGAGACACCGGCCGGAAACCTGCTTTGCAGCGCGGCCGCAGCCGATGTCGATGTCGCCATTTACATGCGTGACCTGCGCAACGCCAGCGTCGGTACCTTCGAGAAGCGCTTGACGACCGCCCAGCGAGAGGGCGAAATACCGGCGACAGCCGACCCCCGGAAGCTGGCCGCGTACTTCACCGCCGTCATGCACGGCATGTCCCAGCGTGCACGGGACGGCGCCACGGTGGCGGAACTGACCGACACCGCGGATCTGGCCATGGCCGCCTGGCCGGTGCCCTGACCGGCGCCCACTCGCCGAACCGGTACGTTGCGGAGTCGCAGACCTCGAGGCGCGGCCGCCCTGCCTCACGGTCACCGCCGACCACCCGTTCGCCTTCGATCGTGGAGAAGGCGGACGCGGTCCTGCTGTTCGTCGGCCAGGTGGCCGACCCTTCGGCCGCCTGAGCACGAAGACGCCCCAGCCGAGGTAGCGCGTGCCGTACGAAACTTCCAGGAACCGCTCAGGCGCTGATTCGCCGCCCGCGCTTCAAGGTCGCGAGCGCGGTGACGGTTTGGCCGTTGACGACCCGCCCGAGCGCGAGGCGCACCGCGTATACGCCGCCCATGTCACAGCCGTTCGGACCACCCGACTGCATCTGTCATGACCTGCGAAAACCCTTCGGCGAGACGCATTCGAACGGAAAGTCACGGCAAGCCGCTCAACGCTGTTCTGCCAACGGGACTTTTCGTTCGGATGCTCGTCGTGCCCCGAGGTCTACCGTCTGACTTGTTGACCAGATATCATAATTGGTCACGGAGTCAGAGTGATCAGAGTGAGAGGTGCCTGAGTGGCGGAGCGAGCAGGGCAGGCCGACGGGCGCGCCGACCGGATCCTCGACGCGGCCGCCGAGCTGCTCGTGCGCCTCGGCTACCGGAAGGTGACGATCGAGGACATCGCCCAGCTGGCGGGCATCGGCAAGGGCACGGTCTACCTGCACTGGCGCACCAAGCAGCAGCTGTTCGAGGCCGTGCTGCTGCGCGAGTCCATCGCCTACGTCGAGGAGCTGCTCGACGGGCTGCGCCGGGATCCGGCGATGCTGCTGCCGCACCGTTTCGTGTCGGAGTCCTTCCTCATGGTCGGTGACAGGCCGGTGCTGCGGGCGCTGTCCGAGGGATACCTGCAGCAGGGGCGGCACAGGTTCGCCGACGCGTTCCTGCACAGCCAGGAGCTGCTCGCCTCCGAGCGGTTCTACGACCTGATGATCCGGTACGGCCTGCTCCGCGACGACGTGCCGAACCTGTCGTACACGCTGAGCGCGACGATGATGGGCTTCCACCTCCACAACACCGCGAAGCTGACAGGCGTCGAGGTGGACACGCGGGCCAAGGCCGAGTCGATCTCGTTCATCGTCAGGAACGCCTTCGAGCCGCCCGAGCCGCCGGACCCCGAGGAGCTGGCCAAGGCCGCCTCCGAGGTCGTCGCCGTCTTCGAGGCCCTGATTCCGCCCTACCGCACCTGGATCTACGCGCACGACCGCACACACGAGCCCGGCTGACCCCGGACCCGTCCCGACGAGAAAGGCGGACCATGACCACCATCGCCGACACATGGGGCCTGCACGAGGGGCACTTCTGGCTGCGCGGACGGCATCCGGACCAGCCGGTGAGCTTCGACGCCGCCACCGGCATGTGGAACGTCTACGGCTACCCCGAGACGCTGCGGATCCTCGGCGATCCGAAGACGTTCTCCTCCGACACCGGCCGGGTGGTTCCCGACGTCGAGCCGGCCGGCGAGGGCATCCTGACGCAGATGGACCCGCCCATGCACGGCAAGCTGCGCAAGCTCGTCAGCCACGCCTTCACGCCGAAGGTCGTCGCGGACCTCGAGCCGCGGATCGCCGAGCTGACCCGCGACCTGCTCGACGAGGTGGCCGATCCGGACCGCCTGGAGCTGGTGACCGACCTCGCCTACCCGCTGCCGGTCATCGTCATCGCGGAACTCCTGGGGGTGCCCGGCAGCGACCGCCACCTGTTCAAGCAGTGGGTGGACAAGATGTTCGAGAACACCCAGCAGTTCTCCCTCGTCAACCGGAGCGAGGAGCAGGAGCGCAGCGTCGAGGTCGCGATGGAGCAGTTCAAGCACCTCGCCGACTACATCGGCGAGCACGCCGACGAGCGCAGACGCCACCCGCGCGCCGACCTGCTCACCAAGCTCGTCGAGGCCGAGGTCGACGGCGAGCGACTCACCCGGACCGAGGTGGTGAACTTCGCGAACATCCTGCTCGTGGCCGGGCACATCACCACCACCATGTTGCTGGGCAACACGGTGCTGTGCCTGGACGCCCATCCCGAGCAGCTCGCCAGGACCCGCGAGGACCGGTCGGCGATCCCCGCCGCCATCGAGGAGTCCCTGCGCTTCTTCAGCCCGTTCGCGGCCGTCGGCCGGGTCACCAACACCGATGTCGAGCTCGGCGGGCAGCACATCCCCGCCGACCGGTTCCTCATGGTGTGGATCGCGGCGGCCAACCGCGACCCGAGGCAGTTCGCCGACCCCGACGTCTTCGATTCCGCCCGTGACCCCAACCCCCACCTCGGTTTCGGCAGGGGCATCCACTTCTGCATCGGCGCGCCGCTGGCACGCCTGGAGGGCAGGGTCGCGCTCGACATCCTGCTCGACCGCTTCCCTCGCCTGCGCACCGATCCGGACGAGCCGCCGCGGTTCATCCCGAGCCCGGGCATGACCGGGGTGCGCAAGCTGCCGCTGCTCACCTCCGGTTCCTGAACGAGGCCGTTCCACCGGGCCTGCCCGGGCGGCATTGCCCGCCCGGGCGTCACCTCGGTGGCGGCAGCTCTCCCGAACCGCGGACGACGAGCTCGACCGGCACTGTCACCTGCTGCCTCGGGCGCGTGGGCTCCCGCAGCCGGGCGAGCAGGAGCTCCACCGCCGCGCTGCCGAGGCGGCCGACGTCGTAGCGGACCACGGTGATCCCCGGGTTGAGGACCCCCGCCATCTCGAAGTCGTCGAAGCCGACGAAGGCCGGGCGGGGACCCGGATGGTCGCGCAGGGCCTGTACGAGGCCGAGCGCGGCGCGGTTGTTGGTCGCGAAGAACGCGGTCGGCGGATCGGGCAGCGCGAGCAGCCGCCGCACCTCCTGCTCGACCCGCCAGGGGTCGAACACGCCGGTCACGCACAGCGCCGGGTCCGCGGCGACCCCGGCCGCGCGCAGCGCCGCGCGGTGCCCCTCGGCCCGGGCGTGCACCGAGCTCAACGGGTCGTTGTCCGAGATCAGGGCGATCCGCCGGTGGCCGTACGCGAGCAGGTGCTCGGTGGCGATCCGGCCGCCCGCGTCGGCGTCGAGGAGCACGGCGTCCACCTCCGCCATCCCCTCGGGCACGCGGTCGACGAAGACCGCGGTGAGCCCGCTCGCGACGTACTCCGCCAGCCAGGCGTGGTCACCGGCGGTCGGGACGACGACCATGGCGTCCACGCCCCGGCCGTACATCGTCTCGACGATCATGACCTCGCGGTCGGCCCGCTCCTCGTAGCTGCCGAACACCACCAGGGCCTCGTGCGCCGAGGCGGCCGACTCCACGGCCTTGGCGAGCCGCGAGTAGAACTCGTTGGAGATGTTCTCGATCACCAGGCCCAGGGTGAGGACCGAGCCGCCCCTGGCCAGCCGGCTGGCGGCCTCGTTGCGCCGGAACCCCAGCGTCGTGATCGCGTCCTGGACGCGTCGCACCACGTCCGGCCGTACGTGTGGCTCCTGGTTCACCACCCGGGAGACCGTCTTGAGGCTGACCCCCGCGTGGCGCGCGACGTCGGCCATCGTGGTCCTGCGAGGGCTCATTCCCATCCTTTTCCCGGAGCGGTCGAACTGATCTTCCGGAACATGTTGTACCTTGCGCAGTCATGTACGAACACATCGACGACAACTGGATCTGCAGCCGGTACGGCGAGGACGAGCCCTGGATGCTCGGCGCGGTCAACCCGCCGGTCTTCGAGAGCTCCCTGTTCACCTTTCCCACGGCGGGGGCGCTGTCGGGGAGCCTCGCGGCCGAGGACGAGAACTACGTCTACTCGCGCGGCACCAACCCCACGGTGGACCTGCTCCAGCGCAAGCTCGCCGCGCTGGAGCGGGCGGAGCGGGCCAAGTGCTTCGGCTCCGGCATGGGCGCCATCGCCGCGACGATCTCCTCGCTGGTCTCCGCGGGCGACCACGTGATCGTGCTCGGAGCGGTCTACGGCCCGACCACCCAGTTCCTCCGCTACCTGGAGAAATTCGGGGTGTCGCATACGACGGTGCACACCGATAATCCTGCCGCTCTTGATAGCGCTGTCAAGCCGAACAGCCGGATGCTCTACCTGGAGTCGCCCTCGTACATGCGCTACGGGGTCATCGACATCCGTGCCTTCGCCGAGTGGGCGCGCGGCCGCGGCCTGACCACCGTGATGGACAACACCTGGGCGACGCCGATCTTCCAGAAGCCCCTCACGATGGGGGTCGACCTGGTCGTGCACTCGCTGTCGAAGTACATCGGCGGCCACAGCGACCTCGTCGGCGGCGTCGTGGCGGGCCCCGCGCGCCTGGTCAGGCCGCTGGCGCTGACCGAGTACCAGCTGTACGGCGCCGCGCTGTCCGCCCACGAGGCGAGCAAGGCGATCAAGGGGCTGCGGACCCTGCCGATCCGCATGGCGGCACACCAGGAACGCGGGCTGCGGGTGGCGGAGTTCCTGGTCAAGCACCCCGCGGTCCGGGCCGTCAACCACCCGGGCCTGCCGGGTCATCCGGGGCACGAGCTCGCGAGCGCACAGATGACGGGCTTCTCCGGCGTCTTCAGCGTCGAGCTGGACACCGAGGACGTCGCCGAGGTGGGCCGGTTCGTGGACGCGCTGCGGCACTTCCGCATCGGGGTGTCGTGGGGCGGCTACGAGAGCCTGGTCAACGCGCCGGCACTCACCACCCTGGACTCCGTGCGCGCGACCATGGAGATCCCGGTGGGACTGGTCCGTCTCTCGGTGGGGCTGGAGGACCCCGCCACGCTGATCGCCGATCTCGCGAACGCCCTGGAGAAGTCTTGACGGACCGCTGAGGGCTCCGTGGCATCCCCGTCGTCCAGAGTTGTGACAGCGCTGTCAAAAACACTGCCCTCCGTTGAGCCCACCCTGTTGGGGAGATCATGAGAACACCGTTCGCTGGTTCTCAGTGGTTCTCTGTGAGGATCAGCGAGCTGCCGCGTTGCCGGGGTGGCGTTCTCCAAGAAGGACATGAGGGACTGACGAAACGACATCGACCGGGGTCCGATGGCGGCCGCGGAGGTCAGAGCTTGCGGCCCACCCCGACGTAGCCGATCGAGGTGTTCCGGTCGGTGAACAGGGGCGCGTCGACGGGACGCCAGTCCTTGGGGAACGCCAGGCCGGGCTCGGCCAGCTCGTAGCCGTCGAAGAAGCGGGCGATCTCGTCGTGCGTGCGCAGGTTCAGCGCCTCGGTGGCCCGCTTGTAGACCTCCAGCGCCTCCGGCGTGCTGTCGGCGCTGGGGTCGATCGCGTGGCTGAGAACGAGGTAGCTGCCCGGCGCGCTCACCTCGCGCAGCCGCTCGACGATCTGGTACGCGCCCGCGCCGTCGGGGTTCTCGTCCGGGACGAAGTGCAGGATGGCGAGCAGGAGGAACGCCACGGGCCGGTCGAAGTCGACGTGCTCGCGCAGTTCGGCCAGCAGCGTCTCCGGGTCACGCACGTCGGCCTGCACGACGGTGACGTTGTCGCCCTTCCCCAGGATCGCCCGGCTGTGCGTGCACACGACGGGGTCGTAGTCCACGTAGACCACGCTGGTGTCGGGCGCGACCTCGTGCGCGATCTCGTGCGTGTTGCCCCGCGTGGGCAGCCCGGAGCCCAGGTCCACGATCTGCCGGACACCTGATTCGACCAGATGGCGTACGGCGCGTGCGAGGAACGCCCGGTTCTCCCGCGCGGAGTCGCGGGTGTCGGGGAAGAGCTTCAGGATCTGCTCGGCCGCGGCCCGGTCGGCGGCGAAGTTGTCCTTGCCGTCCAGGTAGTAGTCGTACATCCGGGCGACGTTGGGCACGTTCGGGTCGACCCCGGCCGGCGAAGCCTGATCATCCACGGTTTCTCCAGACTCTCCCGCATTTGTCTGTGTTTGATCTTAGAGAGTCTTTCGCGTTTTGGTGGCGAGATGGGGCGATCGCCGCCTTGACCCCCGTTGCCCGGACAGAGGGGGTCGGGCGACCCTTATGATCACCGGGTGGCTTTACCGAGGATCGCGACGGCCGTCCTGACGCTTGCCCTGACGGCCGGCTGCGGAGGCGGCGACGCGGTCACGGCGGGAACGCCCGCCGAGGCGGTGACCCAGCGGATGAAGGGCCCGGCCGGCGTGAAGGTCGCCAGGCTCGTCCGCCTGGACTACGGCGGGAAGGTGTTCACCCCTCCGGCGGAGGACGACTTCGTCGTGCCGGTCGACATCGGCGAGTACAACGAGAGCCGTACCGCTGGCGTCCTCGGCGCGACCGCCTCCGACCTGACCACGACCTACTACCGGACCAACGTCCCCGATGAGCTGAAAAGCGTTGTCCCGACCGACCTGTCCTTCATGACGACCAGGACGATCACGATCGCGGGCTCCGGCACCTACGAACACCGGGCTGACCGGCGGGACGTTCCCGCGGGCAGGTCCTGGCTTCACAGCCGCGACTCCGAGTGCGAGCGGTTGTCGCGCGCCACCGGCTCACTCGGCGTACGCGACCTCGTCTCACCCGGGGTGCTGCGAAAACTGGCGGCCCCGGCTCCCTCGCCAGGGGAGGCCATCGACGGAGTCGCCACCGTCGTGCACGCCGGGAGCGGCTCGCTGGGGGAGTTCGGCGACGCGACTTTGCATGACGACCCCGTGGTCGTCGCCCGGTTGCGCGAATGGCACGACTTGCCACGGGTCTCCTGGCGATTGTGGGTCGGACCGGACCTCCGCGAAAGGGTCGACCGGCCCCTCTGACAACGAGTCACAAGTGGTACGGGCGATTATCACAGCGGCCATTGATTCGGTGTTGGGCGGAACGTATGTTCCTCTCACCATCCGAGTAAGACTCATGTTTAGGGGACCCTCCTAATGCATGCACGTCTCCGGCGGGTGATCACGGCGGCCTCCGGGTTGTCGCTGGTCCTCGCACTGGCATCCCCCGTCGTGCCCGCATCCGCCACCACGTCCGGAACCGTGTCCGAAACCACGTCTGGAACCGCTGCGGCGGCCGTTCTCCCTCCCGACGACTACTGCCTCGGCGAGTGCTCCGACATCCTGCCCCCGGGGCAGAACGGCAACGCCACCCTGGCCGGGATCCTCGCCCACCAGACCCTGGGCACCAAGCCGAGGCACAGCGACGACCAGCTCGGCAGGTACGCGAACCTCCTGTCCGGCTACACCGGCCTGACCAACGACCAGATCGCAGACTTCTTCAACGACGCCTCGTTCGGCGTCCCCGCGGGGCAGGTGGAGAGCACCACGAGCCCGCGGTCGGACGTGACGATCGTCCGGGACAGGGCGACCGGGGTCCCGCACATCACCGGGACGACCCGCGAGGGCACGATGTTCGGCGCCGGGTACGCGGGCGCGCAGGACCGCCTGTGGGTGATGGACCTGATGCGGCACGTGGGCCGCGGCGAGCTCACCCCGTTCGCCGGAGGCGCGCCGGGCAACCGGGCGCTGGAGCAGAGCGCGTGGCGCAACTCCCCCTACACCGAGGCGGACCTCCAGGCGCAGATCAACAGGGTCAGGGACTCCGGCCCCCGGGGCGCGCAGCTCTACACCGACGTGCAGCACTACATCGCCGGCGTCAACGCCTACATCGACCGCTGCATGGCGGACCGCAACTGTCCCGGCGAGTACGTCCTGACCGGGCACCTCGACGCGATCACCAACGCGGGCGGCCCGGTGGACTTCACCATGACCGACCTCGTCGCGATCTCCGGTGTGATCGGCGGCCTGTTCGGCGGCGGCGGCGGGGCGGAGATGCAGTCCGCGCTGGTACGGGTCGCGGCCCGCGCCAAGTACGGCACCGCGGCCGGCGACCAGGTCTGGTCGGCGTTCCGGGCGCAGAACGACCCGGAGACGACGCTCACCCTGCACAACGGCCAGAGCTTCCCGTTCGGCGACGCGCCCGCCGGAGCCACCGGGGTCGTCCTCCCCGACCCGTCGACGGCGCCGGTGGACATCACCGCGAACGAGACCGGCTCGGCCACCTCCTCGGCTTCGGCATCGGCACCGGCCCAGAAGGGCGTGCTCGACGGACTGCTCGTCGACAACTCCAAGCCGGGCATGTCCAACGCGGTGGTGGTGTCGGCGGCCAAGTCGGCGACCGGGAACCCGGTCGCGGTGTTCGGCCCGCAGACGGGCTACTTCGCCCCCCAGCTGCTCATGCTGCAGGAGCTCTCCGGACCCGGCATCCGGGCGCGCGGCGCCGCCTTCGCCGGGCTCAACCTCTACGTGCTGCTCGGCCGGGGCACCGACTACGCCTGGAGCGCGACCTCCAGCGGCCAGGACATCACCGACACCTACGCCCTCCAGCTCTGCGAGCCCGGCGGCGGCGCGGTCACCACGGCGTCCGACCACTACCTCTACCGGGGCGTCTGCACGGAGATGGAGACGCTGCGGAAGACCAACTCGTGGAAACCCACCGTCGCCGACTCCACCGCGCGCGGCTCCTACGACCTCGTCGTCCAGCGCACGAAGTACGGCCTGGTGAGCTGGCGCGGCACCGTCGGCGGGCAGCCCACCGCCTTCACCACGCTGCGGTCGACGTACCACCACGAGGTCGACTCGGCGATCGGCTTCCAGATGTTCAACGACCCGGCCCAGATGGGCGATCCGGCGGCGTTCACGAACTCGGCCTCCACCATCGGCTTCGCGTTCAACTGGTTCTACGTCAACTCCAGGGACTCGGCGTACTTCATGTCGGGCAACACCCCGGTCAGGTCCGCGGTGTCCGACCCGAACCTGCCGATGACGGCCGACGCGGCCCACGAGTGGGCGGGCTTCGACCCGGCCGCCAACACCGCGACCTACACGGCCCCCGCCACCCACCCGCAGGCGGTGAACCAGGACTACTTCGTCAGCTGGAACAACAAGCAGGCCAAGGACTACGGCGCCGCCGACGGCAACTTCAGCTTCGGACCGGTTCACCGGGCCGACCTGCTGGACGCCCCGATCAAGGCGGCCCTGTCGGGAAGCGGCAAGCTCGACCGGGCGAGCACCACGAAGATCGTGGCCGACGCCGCCGTGACCGACCTGCGCGGCAAGAAGGTCCTGCCCGACCTGCTCAGGGTGATGAACAGCGCGGCGGTGACCGACCCGGCCCTCGCCTCGGCGGTCGCCAAGCTGTCGGCCTGGACGTCGGCGGGCTCGCGGAGGCTGGAGACCTCGCCGGGCAGCAGGGCGTACGCCCACGCCGAGGCGATCCGCGCGTTCGACGCGTGGTGGCCCAAGCTCGTCCGCGCGCAGTTCAGGCCGGGGCTGGGTGACGGCCTCTACCAGTCGGTGGTCAACGCCATCCAGATCAACGAGTCACCCTCCGGCCACCAGCAGGGCGACCTGTCCACCCTGCCCACCTCCGCGAGCGAGGCCCAGGCGCACAAGGGGTCGGCGTTCCAGTACGGCTGGTGGGGCTACGTGAGCAAGGACGTCAGGAGCGTGCTCGGCGACCCGGTCTCCGGGCCGCTGCCCGCCAGGTACTGCGGGGACGGCACGGTGGCCGGCTGCCGTACCGTACTGCTGGAGAGCCTGGCGGCGGCGCTCGCCGAGCCCGCGACCACGACCTACCCGGCGGACGACGTGTGCTCGGCGGGCGACCAGTGGTGCTCCGACGCCATCGAGCACTCACCGCTCGGCGGGATCACGCACTCGCTGATCTCCTGGCAGAACCGGCCGACCTACCAGCAGGTCGTGTCGTTCCCCGCCCGCCGGGGCGAGGCGATCGCCAACGTGGCGGAGGGCAAGAGCGCCAGGGCGTCGAGCACCCAGCTCTTCTACCCGGCGAGCAGGGCCGTCGACGGCAACCCCACCACCCGCTGGTCGAGCTCGTCCAGCGACAACCAGTATCTCCAGGTCGACCTCGGGGCGGCCACGACCGTGGCCAGGGTCCTGCTGCGCTGGGAGGCGGCCTACGGGGCCGCGTACTCGATCCAGACCTCGACCGACGGCTCCACCTGGACCACCGTCCACTCCACCACCACCGGGAACGGCGGGGTGGACAACGTGAGGTTCAGCCCGACCAGCGCCCGCTACGTCCGCATGCAGGGTGTCACGCGCGGCACGTCGCACGGCTACTCCCTCTACGAGCTGGAGGTCTATCCCCGCTGACACAGAGGGCGGGGGAGGGCGGTGACCGTCACCGCCCTCCCGCCGCTCAGGCCGTGGCCAGCGGGTTGGCGACCGTCACGTACCCCGCGGAGCGGTCCGCCGAGCGCGCCCACCGGACCGACAGGTTGGCCTTGGCCGGCAGCGGCGCCCCCGACAGCAGGTCCGACAGCGGCCGGGGCCATCCGCGCGACGCCGCGTACCCCGCCAGCACCTCCCCGGCCACCGCCCACAGCTCCCGCGTGGACCCGGTCCCCGCGAGGGAGGCGGCGATCTCGACGAGGTGGTTGACCACCAGGCAGTAGACCACCCGGTTCCAGCCGGAGGCCGCGTCGTAGGTGAGCGCCTCGGCGACCCGGCCGGGCAGCCCGGACAGGTCGTGCCGCCCGGCGACGAGCTTCGTGCCCTCCAGATCGCGGAAGACGGCCTCCACCGGCAGCCCCTCCGCGTCCACGCCGATCAGGACGTTCTGCAGGTGGGGTTCCAGGACCACGCCGTGGCCGAAGTAGGCGTCGAGCACCGGCGGCGCCACGCGTTCCACGTACGCCCGCCACCAGCGCGCCGGATCGGCCACCGGCCACCCGGCCATGGTCGGCGCGCCGCCCGGTGGCCGATCCGCCGGGCCCGGCACGTCGCCCGGCACCGCGCCGGCCCCCTGCCGTCCGGCGGCCAGCGCGCCGCTCAGCAGCGGGGTCACCCCCGGCCTGCAGACCGACCACGGGCCCATCCGGACGATCACGCCGAGCCCTTCCAGCAGCCGGGTCCCCAGCTCCGCGGAGCGGTAGCCCGGTTCGGGCAGCCAGCGGGTGCCCGGGAAGGCGGCCGCCAGGTCGAGGAAGACCGGTTCGAGGCGACGGCTCAGCTCGACCGCGCCCGCCAGCTCGTACCAGGAGTTCTTCCGCACGCAGTTGGTGATCCGCACGTCCAGGCTGAACTTCAGGCACCGGTCGATCAGCGGCTCGTAGACCGTGCGGACCGACGACGTGGGGACCGCCGTCCGGGAGCTGTCTCCCAGGTCGACCAGGCGGCCGTCGGCCAGCGGCGCGGCCAGGTCCGCCGCGAGCAGTTCCAGCTGCCACGGGTGCGCGGGCAGCAGCGAGTAGCCGGGCGGCGCCTGGCCGAGCTCGTCGAGCGCGCCGGTGTCGCCCGCCTCGGCCAGCACGTCGTCCCTGACCCCGAGCAGCCGCAGCGGGAAACTCGCGTGGGCCTCGGGCGCGTAACGCAGCCAGCCCGCGCCGCCGCGTGCCTTCGGGCTGGGATGGAACGGGTGCCCGAAGACCAGCGCCTGCTCCGAGGCCAGCCACGGGTCGGCGGGCGGCGGGACCTCCCGCCGGGCCGCGATCAACGTCGCCAGGGCGTCCCTGCTCGCGGCCACCTGGGCGCCGAACTCGTCGTTGCCCTCGGCCTCGCTCTCGCCGAGCTCGGTCTCCACCAGCCGGACGAGCAGGTCCGCCGAGAGCGGTTGCCAGGAGTCGTTCTCCAGCCACTCGGGCCGCCCCTCGAAGCGCAGCGCGAGCCCGCCGTGCGCGCGCGCCCGCAGGCGGGTGCCCGCGACGCGCAGCAGCACGTACGGTTCCTCGTACCCGACCTGCCCGCGAGGTCCCGCGATCTCCCTTACGCAACAGCGCAGCAGCGCCGACACCGAGGCCTCCTCGGCGACGGCGACGGCGGCGGGTGAGTCGAGGGCGAGGCTCGTCATGTCGTCCTTTGCGTGATCTGGGAGGGCTGGCGGAGATAGTTCGGCCCGCTCGTGCCGTAGAACTTGTTCACGTCCCGCGCACCGGTGCGCGCCTTGTCCACCAGGGTTCCGGCGGTGATCATCGACTTGCCGACGAGCCGGGCGGCGTCGAGGGTCCTGGCCCGCAGCAGCCTGGCCATCGGATCCTCCCCGTACGCGTCGAGCGCTTCGGCGAGCGTGCCCCGGACCAGCTCGAAGGCCGCCGGCGGCGGCAGCGCGCCGAACGTCACGGCGGCGGCGGCCAGGTGCAGGGTGATGGTCACGAACACGTCGGCGAGCGCGTGCGGGTCGTCGGTGAACATCCGCGCGTCGGTGAGGTCCGGCACCGCGAGCCCCGCGTCCCTCAGCCTGTCGGGCGAGGTCAGCAGGCCGTCGTTGTCCTTGACGAGCAGCCGTACGGCCCCCTCGCCCGTGACCTCCTTCGCGTCGAACACCAGCGAGAGGTTCTGCTGGTGGGCCTCCAGAGCCGTGCCGTACCTGACGAAGAGCCGCACGTGGAAGCGGAACAGCACCCGCAGGTACCGGCCGAGCAGCCGGGCGACGTCCCCGCCGGACCATCTCTCTGCGAGCTCCTCCACGACCAGCCCGCCCCCCGGCAGCGGCGCCGTCAGCGCCGCGACCGGGACGACCTCCCCCGCGGGCTGGCGGCGCAGGAGCCAGCCCAGGTACTCGTGCCCGGCGTGCCCGTACGTCTGCTCGTCGGCCAGGAGCACCTCCGGGTCGGGCATGGCCCGCAGGAGCAGCTCGGCCCGCGCCCCGTCGGCGAGCGTGTCCGGTTTGAGCGACCTCCGGTTGCGCAGCCCGAGGGTGCTGGTGGTCAGCGGCAGCTTCAGGTGCGTGCCCGGGGCGATCTCGGCCGTGCGCATCGACAGCGTGGGCCTGACCTCCAGGCGCGCCAGCGGGGCCACGACCGTCCCGGGGATCTCCTCGACCGCGGGGACCGTCAGCGGGTGGACGGGGAACAGCACGTGGGTCTCCGCGAGCTCCGCGGCCAGGCCGACGGCGGGGAATCCGGGCGCCCCCGGCATCTCCGCCCCGGTGAGCCGCTCCCGCGGCACGGCGGCCCAGCGCAGCTCGAAGGAGGGCGCGAACTCCGGCGCGTACGCGGTCAGATCCTCGTCGGACAGGCCGATCCGGCACCGGGCCGTCGGGTAGACGGGGTGATCGACGAACGCGGCCAGCGCCTCGTACCACATGCCGTCGCGTCCGCTCCCGCCGTCCGCCGCGCGCGCGGTCCCGGCTCCCGTTGTATGCCCGCTTTCCTGGCCCGGGTCCGGCGCACGCGTGGGGCCGGGGCGGGCGGCGGGGCGCACGGCGACGGTGGCGCCCAGCCTGGCGAGCACCTCCTCGCGGTGGACGTCGTGAAGGTCGAGGGCGCGCAGCGCCTCGCGGCACTCCGTGACGAACGACTCGACCCCGGCGGCGTCGGCGGGAGCGGAGATCTCCCGCAGGGCGCCCAGGACCTCGTCCAGGCGCAGTGCCTCCTCCGGGGCCGCCACGAAGTCCTGGAACAGCGAGCCGGGGGTCAGCCGGACCCGCCTGCCCCCGGGCAGGACCAGCGCGACACCGTCCTTGCTGCGGGTCACCCGCCCGGCCAGGCCGCCGTAGTCCTCGCGCAGGAGCGCGTTCAGCACCCGGGTGGCGAGGTATCGTTCCCGCCCGCTCACGGGGCCTGCGCCGCTCACGCGGCCGTTCACGGATCCCCGGCTCACGCGGTCGCCCGTGGAATCCCGGGTCGCGCGGTCGCTCGTGGACTCCCGGCTCATGCGATCACCCACGGGTTCTCCGCGGTGAAGGCCGCGACGGCCGCGTCCACGCGCGCCCGGTCGGGCCCGATCGCGCGGACGATGCCCATGTAGTCGCGATTGGTGTTGCTCAGGTCGATCCGGTCACCCACGGCGCGCAGCGGCCGGTGCCAGATCCGGACCGGATCGCCAGGCGCGGGAACGATCGTCCCGGGGGACCTCACCACGGTCCCCGGGCGGCCGGCGACCAGGCTCAGCGCGGTCGCGTGCCCCTCCACCCGGTCGGGGAGCTCCGGTTCCGCCCCGAGATGCACCCTGAGAACGAGTTCGAACAGGGGCGCGTCCAGCATGCTCGCCAGCAGGAAGTCGCAGTGGTCGCCGATCACCCGGTAGTTGACCTCGACGATCCGCGGCCCGGCCGGGGTCATCACGTACTCGGTGTGGCAGGCCCCGAACCCCACCCGCAGCGCCTCCAGCGCCCGCAGCACGTGGTCGCGGCCGGGAGGCGGCTCCCAGTCGAGCCGTTCCTCCACGAAGTGCGGCAGCGGCCCCAGGGCGGTGCGGAAACCGCCGAGCACCCTGATCCGCTCGCCGTCGCCGAGGGTCTCCATCGTGTGCAGCGGCCCGTCGAGATACTCCTCCACGACCAGCGTCTCTCCCGGCCGCCTGTCCCGGATGGCCGCGACGGCCGTCGCGAGCTCGCCCGCGTCGCGGACCAGCACGACGTCCTCGCTGGCCACGCCCTCGCGCGGCTTCACGACCGCCGGGAACGGCATGCCGGCGGGCGGTGGGTCGGCCGGTGCCATCCGCGCGGAACGGACGGTCTCGACCCCGGCGGCGGCCAGCCGCCGCCGGGTGAGCGCCTTGTTCTTGGTGTCGACGCAGGCCCGCCAGTCCTTGCCGGGGAGGCCGAAGTAGGCGGCGGCGAGGGCCGTCTCCGCCTGGATGTGGTCGGAGTTCGAGAAGATCGCGTCCGGGACGTGGTGGTGCGCGACGGCGTCGATCACGGCCCGCGCGTCGCGCACGTCGCAGCGGAGCACCTCCACCCCGGAGTCGCGGTACCGCTCGGGGCGGTCGGTGAGGATCGTGACCTCACAGCCGAGTGCGCGCGCCGCCGGAAGGAAGCCGTCGGTGACCGAGTCGGTCGGCTTGAGCGCGGTGAGGTACAGCCGCAATGCAGGGACCCCCGATATCAGGCAAGGCTAACCTAACTCGGCGATCCTAGCCTGAGGCCGATCAGCACGCGGAGGCGATCGGCCTATTGACAGTACATGTCCGTGTCGCCCGATGATGAGAGTCTTCTCATCTCCATCCCAGCCTCATCTCCTATGGCGGCGCCTAGCGTGGACGCCATGAGCCGCAGGACATCAACCGTCAGCATGGTGATCGGGATACTCGTCACGGCGGTCGCGATGTTCGCGGTCGTGGTGCTGGTCCAAGGCAGCCCGGGCAGCCTCGGGGAGGCCGTCGTGGTCGACGGGGAACGGGGCAGGGAGACGGCCGTGACGGGCACCGCGCAGCCGCGGCCCTCCGGAGATTCCACGGCACCGGGCGGCCCGCGAGCCTCGGACGACTCCGGGGCGCCCGGCGATCAGAAGGCGCGGGACGACCGGACGCCTCCGGGCTCCGCGACCTCCGGCGAGCCCGGTGCGTCGAGCCTGGCCGGAAGGGAGCGGGCCGAACGGGTGCAGCCCCCACCGCCGCCGCGAGGCGGAGGAGACGACGATGACGGTGGCGACGACGGCAGCGGCGATGACGGCGACGACTGAGACGGCGGCGGGAACGGGGACGGGGACGACTGGGACGACGACTGTGGCTGAGACGGCGGCGGGAACGGGGACGGCCGGAACGGCGACGGCAGAGGCGACGGCCGGGCGGTGAGCGCACGGACCCGCATCGTGGGTTGGACGCTCGCGGTCGTCGCCCTCGCCCTGAGCGTCTCGGTGTTCGCCACCTGGACCATTCTGCTGGTCAGGCTCGAAGACCGGGTGAACGCCGAGCTGGCCAACGAGGTGGAGAAACTCCACTGGTACGCGAAGAACTCGACCGCCTCCCCGCCGGCGCTGCTCGAGGAGTACCTGAAGATCAACGCGCCCGACCGCCACGAGACCTTCTTCGTGATCCTCGACGGGAAGGTCCGCTGGCGTACGTACGCGGAACCCCCGGCCGTGCTGGACACCGACCGGGCGCTGGTGGCGCGGATGGCCGCCGCGACCGAACCCACCTGGGACTGGGCCCCCAGCACGGCGGGGCTCGTCCGCTGGGCGGTCGCACCCGTGATCGCCGACGGTGAGGTCGAGGGCGCCTTCGTGGCCATCGTCTTCTACGACCTCGAACGCCGCGAGGTCGTAGAGGCGGTGCGCGTGCTCGGCCTCACCGCGCTGGCGGCGCTCCTCCTGGCCGGGGCGGGCGGATGGTTCGTCGCGGGAAGGGTCCTCGCCCCCGTGCGGCTGGTCCGCCGGACGGCGGAGCGGATCGGCGGCTCCGGCGATCTCAGCCGGCGCCTCACCGTCTCCGGCGACGACGACGTCTCGGCGCTGGCCGCGACCTTCAACCACATGCTCGACCGGCTGGAGCGCGCCTTCGCCGTGCAGCGCGACTTCCTCGACGACGCCGGGCACGAGCTGCGCACCCCGATCACGGTCGTCCGCGGCCATCTCGAGCTCATGGGCGACGATCCCGAGGAGCGGGCCGTCACCCTGGCCCTGGTCACCGACGAGCTGGGGCGGATGAACAGGATCGTCGACGACCTGATCATGCTCGCCAGATCGGAGCAGCCGGGCTTCCTCACCCTCGGTGAGGTCGAGCTCGCCGATCTCACCGTCGAGGTCGTGGTCAAGGCCCGCGCCCTGGGAGAGCGTCGCTGGCGGGTGGACGAGGTGGCCGAGGAACGGGTCACGGCCGACCGGCAGCGCCTCACCCAGGCGCTGATCCAGCTCGTGGCGAACGCCGTGCGGCACACCGGCCCCGGCGACCTGATCGCGGTCGGTTCCGCCGTACGGGAGGGCCGGGTGGAGCTGTGGGTGCGCGACACCGGCCCCGGCGTGCCCGACCAGGATCGCGAACGGATCTTCAACCGCTTCGTCCGGGGCGCGAACCGCACCGGGTCGCACGACGGCGCGGGGCTCGGCCTCGCCATCGTCCGCTCCATCGCCGAGGCGCACCGGGGCACCGCGCAGGTCCGCGAGGCCGACGGAGGCGGGGCGCTCTTCCTGATCTCCTTCCCGTACGAGGAGATCCCCGTGACGCTCTCGTACGAGCACTGATGTTCCCGTACGAGGAGAACCCCCGACGTGTCCTTCCACGCCGCGCGGTGTGGAAGGCGCGACCGTGACAGTCCCCCGAGGAGGAGCCGAGGGTGAACCGCATCCTGATAGCCGAGGACGAGGGCCGGATCGCGTCCTTCCTGGAGAAGGGCCTGAGAGGCAACGGGTTCACGACCACCGTCGTCGCGGACGGTGTCGCGGCGTACGAGTACGCCCGCGCCGGTCGCTTCGACCTGATGATCCTGGACATCGGCCTTCCGCTGAGCGACGGCTTCACGGTCCTGCGACGGCTCCGGCAGGAGATGGCGACCATCCCAGTGATCATCCTCACCGCCCGCGACAGCGTCGCCGACACCGTCGCGGGTCTTGAGGGCGGAGCCGACGACTACCTCGCCAAGCCCTTCTCCTTCGAGGAACTGCTGGCACGGGTACGGCTCCGCCTGCGCCCGGAACGCGTCCCGGAGACGACCGTCCTGCGCGTCGGCGACCTCGCCCTGGACCTGCGGACCCGGCGGGCTCACGTGGGCGAGCGCTCCGTCGACCTGTCCACCCGCGAGTTCGCCCTCGCGGAGATCTTCTGTCGCCACCCCGACCAGGTTCTCACCCGCCAGCAACTGCTCAGCCACGTGTGGGGGTTCGACTTCGACCCCGGCTCGAACGTGGTGGACGTCTATGTCCGCTACCTGCGCCGCAAGCT
The DNA here is from genome assembly GCF_040639575.1 of Streptosporangium sp. NPDC023825. Taxonomy (NCBI): domain Bacteria; kingdom Bacillati; phylum Actinomycetota; class Actinomycetes; order Streptosporangiales; family Streptosporangiaceae; genus Streptosporangium; species Streptosporangium sp. NPDC023825. Next base: position 220,572 of record NZ_JBFAAE010000007.1, read on the forward strand.
GGGAAACCAGCGGATCGAGACCGTCAGGGGGTCCGGCTACCGCCTGCGGGTCCGGTGAGAGTCCTCTCATCCCGTGCTCATGATGGGTCCACCGGCCACCGGAAATCTGGAGTCATCCGCGCAGAAGGTGCGGAACGACTTTCAGGAGGGCCAGATGAGCCTGGTACTACGGCGGACCCTGCTCGCCATCGCGATCACCCTCGGCCTCGGGACCACCGGCGTCCTCGCCGGTGTCCCGGCGGCCCAGGCATCCGCGTTCCCGGCTCCGCCCACGGCGGTTACCGACGTCGCGGACGATGACGACGATGACGACGATGACGACAGAGGTGGTGATGACGACGACGGTGATGACGACCGCGACGACCGCGACGACAAGGACGACCGGAGAGCCGGACCCGCCGGCGACCAGGACGACGACCTCCCCCGGGGCGGCGTGGAAACCGGCCAGGGCAGCACGTCGCGCGATGACGACGATGACGATGACCGTGCTCCGGCCGGTGGTGTGGACACCGGTCAGGGTGGTGCGTCGCGCGATGACGACGATGACGATGACCGTGCTCCGGCCGGTGGTGTGGAGACCGGGTTCGGCGGGACGGCCGAGAAGGAGGACGTGCCGCTCTGGGTGCCGGCGGGACTGGCCGGTGCCGGGCTGCTGGCGGGTGGCGGTTTCTGGTTCAGCCGCCGATTCACCTCGGGGAGCTGACCGTGCGGACTCCCGGTGCCCTCGTGGCCGCTCTCTCCACTCTCTCCGCCATCGTGGCCATGACCGCGTGCTCCACCGAGGTCGCCGCGCACAGCGCCTCCACGGCTTCCACGGCGTCCATGCCCTCCGAGGCTTCCACGGTCTCCACCGCCGCCCAGGTCGTACGACCTCCGGCCAGGGGTGAGGTCGCCGACCCCGTGTGGCTCCGCGTCCCGGCGATCGGGGTCTCCACCGCGGTGATCGCGCTGAGGCTGGACGCGAGGAACAAGCTGGTCGCTCCGGTGCGCTTCGACAGGGTGGGCTGGAACAAGGCCGGTCCCGAGCCCGGCGAGGCCGGTGCGGCGGTCATCGCCGGGCACGTGGACTCCAGGACGGGACCCGCTGTCTTCCACCGGCTCGGAAAACTCCGTCCGGGACACCGCGTCCACGTCGACAGGGCCGACGGAAGCACGGTGACGTTCACCGTCCGGCGCCTGGCCCGCTTCCCGAAGAGCCGGATCCCCGACAGGCAGGTGTACGGCTCCGCCAAGGGAGCCGAGCTGAGGCTCATCACCTGCGGCGGGACCTTCGACCGCGAACGGCGCAGTTACCGTGACAACGTGATCGTGTTCGCGAGCTGACGGCTCGGCGCCACGGGGACGGCCGGGTGGAGCGTGCCACGAGAGGCGCGGGCATCGGGAGAGATCCCGGGGCCCGCGCCTGCGTCCGTGTTCCCGCCCCCGGATCCCCGGTCGCACCCCCGGCTCGTGCCGGAGGAGCCCGGGAAAGCCCGGGAGAAGCCGGGAGAGCCCGGAGAACCCCGGACCGGAGGAGACGGGCACCAGGAACCGGGGACGAGGGAGAGGAAGGAGGGAAAAGCCGGTGATGTGCTGGGACGCGTACCGTGCACTTCCGCCCTCACGCAGGGCCGTAAGCAGGGAAGGGCGGAGAGGGCCCCGCCCGGCGACATAGTATGTGCACTCGGTTGGGGAGGCGGAACAGCGTGGAGATCACGGCACAAGAAGGACTGTTGGGGCCGCTGCTGCTCGCGCGCAGTGCCATCGACCGGTCGGCGGGGCTTCGCGGCGACGCCGAATGGCTCGAAAGGACCTGGGCGGACACCGCGACCAGGGTCGTGGTCGTCGACGACGGGCAGGCGCTGGTCCGGCGCAGTGGCGGAGAGGTCAAGCTGGTTCTGCTGCCCACGGCCGACGCGCCGGAGGGGGAGCGCTACCTGCTCGGTGTCGACGCCGAGGGCATCGCCTACTTCGCCGTGGCGGCGCCGCTGGCCGGCAGCGTCCACAACGGTTCCTTCACCCGGATCGTCTCCCCGCTGCCCCCCTCGGAGCCGGCGGAGGACCAGACCCTCACCGCGGGGCTCCGCCAGGTGGGGTCGTTGCTGGGCGACCTGGAAGCCGGGCTGCTGGTGTACGCGGTCGCCCTGGACGCCTGGCACTCCACCCACGAGTTCTGTCCCCGGTGCGGGAGCGGCACGGAGGTGCGCGCGGGCGGGCACGTGCGCGTCTGCCCCAAGGACGGCAGCCAGCACTTTCCCCGGGTCGACCCCGCGGTGATCATGCTGATCCACGACGACGATGACAGGTGCCTGCTGGCCAGGGGGCCTCAGTGGCCCGAGGGGCGGCTGTCGGTGCTGGCCGGGTTCGTCGAGCCGGGCGAGTCGCTGGAGCACGCCGTGGCGCGCGAGGTGGCCGAGGAGGTCGGGGTGCGCGTCGCCGAGCCCCGGTACATGGGCAGCCAGCCCTGGCCGTTCCCGCGCAGCCTGATGCTCGGCTTCTTCGCGCGGGCCACGTCGACGGAGTTCGTCCTCGACCCCGAGGAGATCGCCGAGGCCCACTGGTTCAGCCGCGCCGAGCTACGGGCCGCGACGGAGAGCGGCGAGGTGCGCCTGCCGTCCGAGGTGTCGATCGCCCGCAGGCTCATCGAGACCTGGTACGGCGAACCGCTGACCGGCGACTGGTGACCCTGCCCGCCGGTGACCCCGCCCGCTGGTGATCCCGCCCGCCGCGGGGAGGTCTCATCACCGATCGGCAGCCGGCGGGCCGTCCCGGGCGAGGCCGTCCGGGAGATCGTCCGGGTGGAGGCCGTCCCGGCGGACGGGAGCCCCGGTGTCCGTGGAAGCGGAACCGGGGCTCGGGCGTCGCGGGGAAGCGGCTACACGCCCGCGCCCGCCAGGATGCGCTTGAGTTCGATCACCGAGGGGTTGGTCCTGACGATCCGGCCGGTGGGGGAGTCGACCACGACGGTGGGTACGACCTGGTTACCGTTGTTGACGCTCATGACGAACGTGGCGGCGTCCGGATTGCTCTCGATGTCGATCTCGTTGTAGGAGATCCCCTCGCGGCTCAGCTGGCTCTTCAGTCGCTTGCAGGGGCCGCACCAGGTGGTGGTGTACACAGTCAGCGCCATGTCGTGAGAAATCCCCTCATGTGATGTCCGGCGCCATTGGCAACAAAGCGAGGGCCGGTCATCTTCCCGGTGAGAGCAGCTTCTCCGCGACCCACTGCTGGACCCGCTCCGCCACGCCGGGCAGCCGGTAAAGAGGCGCGCTGTGCTCGATGCCGGGCTCGGTGACGATCGTCACCGGCACGCCGACCTGGCGCAGGTGCTCCTTGAGCTGCTTGCCGTGCTCCGCCGACACGAACTCGTCCTCCGAGTGCACGACCAGCATGGGCGCGTCACCGCGGCTCGCGTGCCACGGGACCTCCATGCTCGCCCAGACCCTGGCGCACTTACCGGTGGGCTCACAGCCCCCGGCGAGCTTGATGGCCGACTCGCGCAGCTTGCGCTTCTCCAGGTCGAAGGTGTCGGCGCCCTCGGTGTACGCCGTGAGCGGGGAGATCACCGGGGAGATGCCGACCACGCCGCGCAGGCCGGGCAGGCGGCTCTTGTAGGTGCCCGCCGCACTGGCCAGGTGGCCTCCGGCGGAGAAGCCGACGATCACGTAGTTGCTCGGGTCGAAGGACCACAGCGCCGCGTGCCGCCGCGCGGTGGCGATCGCGTCGAGGGTGTCGGTGCGCTGGGCCGGCCAGGAGGCGTCGGTGGAGAGGCGGTAGTTGATGTTGAAGACGACGTAGCCCTGCTCGGCGTAGCTCCGGCTTATCTCGGTCATGTACTTCTTGTCACCCGACGACCACCAGCCGCCGTGGATCAGGAAGACGCCGGGCCGCTTAAGCTCGTCGGTCTGGTACCAGACGTCCATGCGCTGGCGAACGTGCGGGCCGTACGCGACGGTGTTGACGACGGTGCCCTGGGTCAACGGGTCGGGCTCCGTCACCGGAGGGGGTGTCGGGTCGCCCTTACCGCCCTTCGGGGTACAGGCCTTCCCCGCGCCGGTCTTCCTGGTCTCGGTCGCGTTGACTCCGGCGGCCCTGGTCTCGGTCGCGCGGGCTCCGGCGGCCCTGGACTCGGCCGCGTCCGTGGCGGTCCTGCCGGCACCGGTCCTGCCGGCACCGGCTCTGCTGACATCGGCCCTGCCGACCTCGGCCACCCCCACGCTGGCCGTCGCCGTGCCGTACGTGCCGGTGTCCGCCCTGCCCGCTCCGGACCTCGCCGTACCCGAGGCCCTCTCGGCGCCGGTCCTGGCCGTATCGGCGGTCTCCCCGGTGCCGGCCTTCGCCGGGCCGGGCGTACCGCTGGGCTGGGCTGGAGTCGAGATCCCGTGGGCATGCGCGGTCGTGTACACCACCGCGGGTCCGATCATCGCCGCCGCCAGGGCGAGCGCACCCACGGTTACCCCAGTTCGCACGGGCCTCTTCCTTCCCCGGAATCGTTCGGCCCCCATTGTGGAGTAAAAAGCCTGCTTTGTGCATCTCGACGAACCACATAGGTTGACGGCGGCAAGTTGCCAGAATGACTGATGCTTGGCCGGTGACTGGGAGGATGTTGCCGCCCGGTCCGTTCGATCGCGTGTGTTCGACTGCGTGTAAGGAGGCTCCGTGGGGCCCGACAACGTTCTGGCGGCACTGGATCCCGAGCAGCGTGAGGTGGCCGAAGCCGTCCGGGGGCCGGTCTGCGTCCTCGCCGGAGCCGGGACGGGAAAGACCCGCGCCATCACCCACCGCATCGCGCACGCGGTTCACAGCGGGGTGGTCGACGCCCAGGGCGTGCTGGCGGTGACGTTCACCACACGTGCGGCCGGTGAGCTCAGGCAGCGGCTGCGGCAGCTCGGCACGCCGGGCGTGCAGGCGCGCACCTTCCACGCCGCCGCGCTGCGCCAGCTCACCTACTTCTGGCCGCGTGTCATCGGTGGCGACCCGCCCAGGGTGATCGAGTCGAAGCTGCCGCTGCTGATCGACGCCTGCCGTTCCCTGCGTAAGAACCAGGACCGTTCGGAACTGCGCGACATCGCCTCCGAGATCGAATGGGCCAAGGTCACCCAGATCGCCCCCGAGGACTACGCGGAGGCCGCCAGGAAGGCGGGCCGCACCTCGCCCGTGGCCCCGGAGGAGGTCTTCCGGCTCTACGAGGCCTACGAGAACCTCCGCCGCGAGCGGCACCTGGTCGACTTCGAGACCATCCTGGAGCTCACCGCGGCCGTGATGACCGAGCACCGCGAGGTGGCCTCCCAGATCCGCCAGCAGTACCGCTACTTCGTGGTCGACGAGTACCAGGACGTCAACCCGCTGCAGAAGCTGCTGCTCGACACCTGGCTCGGCGGGCGCGACGACCTGTGCGTGGTCGGCGACCCCAACCAGACGATCTACTCCTTCACCGGCGCCACCCCCCGCTACCTGACCGGCTTCTCGGTCGAGCACCCCAACGCCACCGTGATCAAGCTGGTCCGCGACTACCGCTCCACCCCCCAGGTCGTCTCCCTGGCCAACCGGGTGCTCGACAGGGCACGGACCCCCCACAAACTCGCCCTGATCGCCCAGCGCCCGGACGGCCCCGAACCGGTCTTCACCGAGTACGACGACGAGACCGCCGAGGCGGAGGGCGTGGCGCGGGCGGTGAAGAAGCTCGTCGGTGGCGGCGTGCCGACCCGCGAGATCGCCGTGCTGTTCCGGGTCAACGCCCAGTCGGAGGCGTACGAGCAGGCCTTCGCCAAGGCCGGTCTGCCGTACGTGCTGCGCGGCGCCGACCGCTTCTTCGAGCGCCCCGAGGTCCGCCAGGCGGTCGTGCTGCTGCGCGGTGCCGCCCGCTCGGCCGAACCCGGCGACACGCTCGTCTCGACCGTGCACCACATCCTGTCCGGCATCGGGCTCACCCCCGAGGCGCCGGGCGGCGGCAAGGCCCGCGAGAAGTGGGAGTCGCTGAAGGCCCTGGCCGACCTCGCAGAGGACCTCGCGGCCACCGGCGCCGACCTGCCCGCCTTCGTCGCCGAGCTGGAGCGCCGGGCCGGGGAGCAGCACGCGCCGCCGGTCGAGGGCGTCACCCTGGCCTCGCTGCACGCCGCCAAGGGCCTGGAGTGGGACGCGGTCTTCCTCGTCGGCGTCACCGAGGGCATGCTGCCTATCATCTACGCCGAGTCGCTCGACCAGATCGAGGAGGAGCGCCGTCTCCTGTACGTCGGCGTCACCCGCGCCCGCGCCCACCTGGGGCTGTCGTGGGCGCTGGCGCGTTCGCCCGGCGGGCGGCGTTCCCGCAAACCCTCCCGCTTCCTGGACGGGCTCACCGGCCGATCCGCGCAGAAAAGCCGAGCCGCCGCCCCGGCCGCGGCGGCCGATCGCCGTCAGGTCGCCGCTCCGATCAGCTGCCGGGTCTGCGGCAAGACCCTGGCCGCCGCCGCGGAGCAGAAGCTCGGCAGGTGCACCGGCTGCCCCGCCGACTACGACGAGGCGCTGCTCGAGTCGCTCAAGTCCTGGCGTACGGGAGTGGCGAGGCACGAGAAGATCCCCCAGTGGGCGATCTTCACCGACGTCACCCTCCAGGCCATCGCCGAGCGGGCGCCGCTCTCGGAACAGGACCTGCTGGCGATCACCGGAATCGGACGCGTCAAACTGGACCGTTATGGCGAGGCGGTGCTCGAACTGTGTCGTATCGCCGCGAACCGGACGGAGGGCGTGTGAACGAGGCGTTAAAGGAGCTCCTGGACCTGCTCGACCTGGAGCAGATCGAGCTCGACATCTTCAGAGGGCGTAGTCCGGAGGAGCGCATCCAGCGTGTCTTCGGCGGCCAGGTGGCCGCCCAGGCACTGGTCGCCGCGGGACGGACGGTGCCCGACGACCGCAACGTCCACTCGCTGCACGCCTACTTCATCCGTCCCGGCGACCCGGCCATCCCGATCGTCTACAACGTCGAGCGGGTCCGCGACGGCCGGTCCTTCACCACCCGGCGGGTGGTGGCCGTCCAGCACGGCAAGGCGATATTCACGATGTCGGCCTCCTTCCACGTGACGGAGACCGGTGTCGAGCACCAGGCGGCCACGATGCCCCAGGTGGTCGATCCCGAGGGCCTGCCGCTCTTCCAGGACCGGATGCTCCAGGCCGTGGGGGCGGACTCGCCGCTGCGCGAGTGGTTGTCCAGGCCGAGGCCGGTGGACGCCCGCTACGTGACGCCCCTCACCTGGGAGGCCTACCGCGACCCGGAGCTGCGCGGTTCAAACACCGACGTGTGGTTCCGCTACGACGCGGAACTGCCCGACGATCCGCTGCTGCACGTGGTGCTCGCCGCCTACGCCTCCGACTTCACCCTGGTCGACACGGTGCTGCTGACCCACGGCCTGGCATGGGGCGCGTCCAACCTCTCCGGTGCCTCGCTGGACCACGCGATGTGGTTCCACCGTCCCTTCCGCGTGGACGAGTGGATGCTCTACGCCCAGGAGTCGCCCTGGTCGGGGGCGGCGCGGGGGCTCGCCAAGGGCGAGATGTTCACCCGGTCCGGAGAACTGGCCGTGTCGGTAGTGCAGGAGGCGATGATCCGCGTGAGATAGTCGCAAAGTCGCAGGTAGAAAATATGTTGCCCCCTCCTGGGGCCGGGGTTTAGGGTCATGCTCAAGCAAGTCGGACGTCACTGTCCGACGATCAACGAATGGAGGTGAGTCCGCTGTGAGGAACATTCTGATGTCGTCCCAGATGGGGCTCACTTCCGCGCGCCGTAACACCGTTCTGTCTTGTGACAGCCAGATCATCCTCGCCGGCGGCGCGGCAGCTCTGGTTCAGCAGGCCAACCCTGTCCATCTCCAGGTCGAGACCGGCCGTTGGTTCGCTCCGATCGCTTTCCCGGCGACGGACGTTCCGGCTGCTCGTAACCGAGTGGGCGACAGCTACGCAGCAACGACCAAGCACATCGGAAACGGTGGACTGCGCGGTCCGCAACCCTGGGGGCATCCTCCGGTCATAACCTGACCGAGGAAAAAGCCTTCAGGCCGCGGATCCGCACCCAGGATCCGCGGCCTTCTTGTTTGTCCGCGTCATTCCTGACCCCCACCCCAAGAGGTAATCAAAGATCAACACCTAGCTGAGAGGTGAAGCAGATGGGGGCCCAGACGGTCATGGACCTGATCGACGAAGCCACAATCCCCTGTCGTACCGACCCCGACCTGTGGTTCGCCGAGTCTCCGGAGGACGTGGAGTTCGCCAAGGCGCTCTGCGGAGGCTGCCCGATCCGTGAGGCCTGCCTGGCCCGCGCGCTGGAGCGCGAGGAGCCGTGGGGCGTCTGGGGAGGCGAGCTCGTCCTGCGGGGGGCGATCGTCCCCCGGAAGCGTCCGCGCGGGCGTCCCCGCAAGAACCCGGTCGCTGCCTGAACGATCCGGTCGCTGTTCGGACCGCCGAGAACCACGAACCACCGAGAACCGCACACCACCGCACCACCGAGAACCTGAACCACCGAGAACCCGAGCCATCACGAGCCGCACGTTCCCGAAAGGACCATTTCGATGAGCTACTTCACCGCCAGAGGCCTCGACCTGCCGTCTATGCAAGAAGAACTGGTCCGTGACCGAATACGGACCCTTCACCGCGAGGCGGAGGAGCATCGCAGGGCCGCCGGCCTTCAGCGCCTCCAGCGCGCGGAGCGCGACGCGGAGCGTGCCTCGGCGCGCCTGCGGAACGCGATCCTGCGCCTCGTCTGAGCTGCCGTGTCTGTTCGGTAAGACTGTCGTGTCTGTTCGGTAGGAACCGGCGGCGACGTGTGGAGAACGCACGAGAGACACACGTGGTCGCACGCGAGACGGATCCAAGAACGAGACGGACGAGAAAAGCCAGACGGACGAACGAGGGGTGACCCGCTCCGGCGGGCCACCCCTCAAACGTTTCGCCAGGTCACCCTGCCACGGAGCGCCACCGGGCGTCGCGGGACACGGACGTCATGGGATGTCGCGGGACGTTGAGGGACGTCGCGCTGAGGGGTGTCGAGGGGCGCCGGGGGAAGGAAAATATTCCTCAGGCGCTGGTGAGAGTGGGTTCTCCCGAATCCTCGTCGGTGAATCCGGGGACCCAGCGGATGACCTCCTCTCGGAAGCGGGCGGTGGCGCCGAGCTGGCAGAGGACGCCGACCCCCGCCGCGTGCACGCGGTGGATGAGGACGTACGAGGCGGGCAGGTTGAGCTGGCGCACCACGTTGCCGGGACGCAGGTCGGTGGCTGTGGCGGCCTGCCGCTGGAGCCATTCCCTGCTGAACGAGAACTCCTCCACGGCGGTCGGCTCGACGTAGGGGGCCAGGAACGCCCGCAGGGCTTCGGGGTCGATCTCGATGTGCGGCTGGATGAAGCCCTCGTCACGCAGGCCCTGCACCACGGTCGACATGTCGCCGTTGTTGAAGATGCGGGTCAGCTTTCCGAAGATCGGTGGGTATCCGTCGGGCATCCGGTTGACCGCGCCGAAGTCGAGAACGCACATCCGGCCGTCCTCGACGATCCGGAAGTTGCCCGGATGAGGGTCGGCGTGGAGCATGCCCAACCGCGCGGGCGAGGAGAACAGGAAACGGACGAGCTGGAGTCCGGCCCGGTCGCGCTCCTCCTGGGTGCCGTCGGTGATGATCCGCGACAGTGGAGTACCGTCGACCCATTCGGAGACGAGCACCTGCTCGTTGGCGGCGATCACGTCCGGGATCAGGAAGTCGGGATCGTCCTTGAATTCCAGGGCGAAGGCGTGCTGGGCCTCGGCCTCATGGAGGTAGTCGAGCTCCTCGACCACCCGCTCGCGCAACTCGCTCAGGACGGCCTTGATGTCGAGACCGGGCAGCAGCACCCCGAAGAGCTTGCCGAGCCGGGACAGCTGGGTGAAGTCGGAGAGCAGGGCCTTCCCCGCCCCCGGATACTGAATCTTGACCGCGACCGTCCGGCCGTCGTGCCAGACCGCCTTGTGCACCTGCCCGATCGACGCGGCGGCGGTGGGTTTGTCATCGAACGACAGGAAGTTCTCCCGCCAGTCGTCCCCCAGCTGCTCGACGAGGACCTTGTGCACGGTCGCCGCGGGAAGTGGTGGGGCCGCGTCCTGGAGTTTGGTCAGGGTGGCGCGGTAGGGGCCGGCGATCTCGGCGGGAAGCGCCGCCTCGAAGATGGACAGCGCCTGGCCGAGCTTCATCGCCCCGCCCTTGAGCTCCCCGAGAACCTTGAAGATCTGCTCGGCGGTGCGTTCCTGGATTTCCTGGGCGACGATCTCGGCGGACTTGCCCCCGATCCGTTTTCCGAGACCGAGAGCGGTGCGGCCGGCGAACCCGATCGGCAGGGCCGCCAGCTTGGCGGAGCGCGCAACGGCGCGGCGCGGAAGGTCACTCACCTTGGTTGGCGGCGTATCCGCTGGCACAGCGAGACGCCGCTCCCTCCCTTCGCTGTGTATCCGTCAGCGGCAGGTAGCCGACGCGACCATTGTTAGCGAACCCAACTCGTTTCGGAAGCAACGACATTGAGGATGAACACTCCAGGATCGCCTCTTCCAGCTCCAATCTGGCAATACTTCCATTGTGCTGTTTGTCACAGCGGGTTCACGGCCGTCGATCACAGCGAGTGCGTGACCTGCCGCCGACGCCGCCACCAGCGTCGACAGCGCCGTGCCGCACGCGATTTCTCCCGCGGGGAAACCGCCCAGCCGGGCGCTGACGACGGGCCATCCGGGGTCGCGGTCTCGTCGGGTCAAATCTAAACAGTGCAGGCATGTGCTCCGACCAGGCAGCACCAGGGGGCCGACCGACCCGGAGCCCTCGAAGGCGGTGACCAGCAGATGCGGGATCTCCCACTCGACGAGCTCCCTGACCAACAGTCCGTCCAGCGGCACCACCGGCGCGAGCACCGCCAGGTCCGGAGGCCTGGCCCCGTCGGCCAGCTGGGCCGCCCCGTCGCCGGTCCAGGCCGTGAGACCGGGCGCCAGTCTCCTGGCCACCGCGACCGCGCCGTCCTGCCTGCTCATTCCCACCTCCGTCCAGCCGAGGCCACCGGGGACGACATCCCGCCGCCGCGCCGTACCGGGGTCGATGACGCAGATACGGCCGATCCCGGAGGCGGCGAGCAGGCCGACGACCTGCGCGCCCACCCGGCCCGCGCCGTAGACCCGCACCTGGGCCTCTCTCCGGCGCTCCAGCACGGCGAGCCCGCCGTCGATCGTGCCCGGAGTCAGGGAGAGTGCGTCGAGATCCGGCTGGAGCCGATCGCGCTCGGCCATCGCGAGCGCGCGCAGCGGGCCTGGACCCGCACCCGCGTCGTCCACCACGCCACGGCTGACCAGCAGGTCGAGCAGGGTTCGGCCTTGCTCCTCGCCAAGACCCGCCTCGGCGGCGCCGGCCAGCACGCCCGCGACATCCCGTACGCCGTCGAGGCTCTCCACCCAGCGGCGGACCTCGGGCTCGAGATCGGTCAGCACCACCGCGTGGCGGGGATGCAGCCCGAACTGCAGGGTGCGCCCGTCACGGGCGACGCGGCGCAGAGCGGGCTTCAGACGTGGTCGCATCGGGGAACCTTTCCTCGGGACGGCCCGCGGATGAGCCGTTGAGCGGGGGATCGAGCAGGCCGGGGGTGGCTGGGTGTGCCAGCGTGGCATGGCCCGGTACGGTCCCGGACGCCTTTTCCCACGCCTGTGGATAACTCCCGCCCTGTGGATAACTCACCCCTGGGGTTAATCCGAAATGAACCTTTCGCCCCCTCCGTCCCTAGGGATACGCCCGTCTCGGGGACATGCGGGCTTCCGCCTCTCCCGGACAAGGAATGTCCGTTCCGCTCACCGGAGCGGGGAATCCGCCTCGTTTTCCGGGACGGGAAACGTCCAGGGAGACGGGCGGACGGTTTCGAGGGCGACGGGAGGAATGGGGGCGTACGGACCGGAGAGGCAGGCGGGGGCAGGCGGCCCCGGGAAGTGGTGGACGGGAGAGGGTGGGTTACGCTCCCCGGCATGGACGAGCTCTTGGTCGACCGGCGTGACGACGGCGTCGCGGTGCTCACTCTGAACCGCCCCGATCGGCGCAACGCGATGACCGAAGGAATGACCGCCCGTTGGCGGCTGGCCGTCGCCGATCTCGCGGCGGATCGTGCCCTCCGGTGCGTCGTCGTCACCGGGGCGGGAAACGCGTTCTGTTCGGGAGGAGACCTGTCCTGGCTCGCCGAGCGTGCCGCCGAGGGAGTACCCGCACTGCGCGAGCGGATGCTCGGTTTCTACCGGACCTGGCTGGCGATCGCCGACCTGGAGGTGCCGACCATCGCCGCCGTCAACGGCTCGGCCGTCGGAGCGGGACTGTGCCTCGCCCTCGCCTGCGACCTGGTCTACGCCGCCGAGGAGGCCAAGCTGCTCGTCCCCTTCACCTCGCTCGGCCTGCACCCCGGCATGGCGGCGACCTACCTGCTGCCCAGGGTCGCGGGGGTGGGCGTGGCCCGGGAGATGTTGCTCACAGGGCGGACGATGACGGGCGCGGAGGCGGCGCCCGCAGGGTTGGTGACCAGGGCGTTCCCCCGCGAGTCGCTGATGGCCGAGGTGATGGGGATCGCGGCGCGCGCGGCGGCCGGCGCGCCGGTCGCCACCCGGCTCACCAAGATCGCCCTGTCGGGTGGCGGACACGCGGACCTCGACGCCGCGCTGCGCTGGGAATCCCTCGCCCAGCCGGTCACGATGATCTCCGACGACATGCTTGAGGGGCTGGCGGCCCAGAGAGAACGACGGACTCCGCGATTCGGCAACGCATGAGACGGCTGATATCCAGGTTAATTAGATAAGTCACGGTCATAGTTGATCACCCGTGTTGAACAAACGACGAACGGGGATTGACCAGCGGGAACGTGTTCTACCCCCTGGTGTGAATTCGTCATTCTCGGCTACCGTTCATATGTGCCCCCCGAGACAGTCGAGGTCCGCCGCAGTTCTCGCCGCCGGCGGACGGTTTCTGCGTACCGCGACGGCGAGAAAACGATCGTGCTCCTCCCCGCCGGTCTGAGTAGCACCGATGAGGAACAATGGGTGCGCCGTATGCTCGATCGCCTCGCGGCCAAGGAGCAGCGCAGACGTCCCTCCGACGACGATCTCCTCGATCGGGCCGTCGATCTGTCGGCCCGCTACCTGGGCGGGGAGGCGAAGCCGTCGAGCGTGCGCTGGGTGGAGAACCAGCAGCACCGCTGGGGCTCGTGCACCCCTGATCACGGCACCATCAGGATCTCCACGCGGCTGCGGGGCATGCCGTCGTGGGTGGTCGACTACGTGATCATGCATGAGCTCGTCCACCTGCTGGTGCCGAGTCACGGCTCGCGCTTCTGGGCGCTTGTGGAACGCTATCCCAAGGCCGAGCGGGCGCGAGGCTTCCTGGAGGGATTCTCCACGGCGGCTCACGGTTCCGCGGAGGAATGTTGACGGAAGATCGAGTGGTGGCCGTTCTCGTCACGCCCTCCGTGGCGGACGCGGCTCCTCCGGGAGTCGACGCCACCGACTTCCTCACCGCCGTCGCCGAAGACACCTACGAGCTCGTCGCCGGCCTGGACTTCGTCTCTCCCGTCGTGGTGACGAGCGTCCCGGGCATGGAGGAGATCGTCTGGCCGGGCACCCCGGTCGTCGAGATCCCCGATCTTTCCGGCGGCGCCCTGGTCGAGGCCGCCTTCGCGGCCCTGCCGTACGGCGAGCAGGCGGTCCTGCTGAGCGCCGACGCGCCCGACCTGCCCCCGCTGCTCATCGGCAAGCTCTTCCGCGAGCTCGGCAGGGCCAGGATCGCCGTCTGCCCGGACACGGGGGGCGGCACGGTCGCGCTGGCCGCTCATCTGCCCTATCCGGCCTGGGCCGCGGTGGGCTTCGACGACCTCGATCCGATCAAGACACTCCGCGCCTCCGCGCCCGGCAGCCGCATGGTCGCCAGGGGCCCGGGCTGGCACCGCCTGCGCACCCCCGGCGACATCGGCCTCCTCGACCCGGGCCTGGAAGGCTGGGACAACACCCGGGCACTGCTCTCGCCCTGAGTCCTCGGATGATCGAGCGCCTGCTCACCCGTCCCGAAGCGCCCGAGTGCCCGAACCATCTGGGTGCCCGGCCCGTCCGGGTGTCCGGCCCGTTCAAGTGTCCGGGCGGCTCAGGATGGTTCAGGCGGCCCGCGAGACCGGGTGCCCGGGTGACCGGCCCGTCAGAGTGAGGGCAGGCGCAGGTCGGCGAAGACGGCCCGGTGGTCGGTGCCGGGAACGGTGTGCACGCTGACCGCGTTCACTCCCACCCGCCGGTCCGCCACGACGTGGTCGATCGTGATCAGTGCGGGGACGCGCTTGTTGACCGGCCACGTGGGGGTGAGGCCCTCCCCGGCGCTGTCGGCCGCGTCCAGATAGCCGCGGCTCAGGAAACGGCGCATGGCCGCGTGGTCGAGGCTGGCGTTGAAGTCGCCCGCGAGGATGCGGATCGTGTCGGGCGCGGCGGAGGGCAGCGCGTCCAGCGCCGCGGTCCAGTCGTACACCTGCCTGCCCAGCGGCGGGAAGGGATGCACGTCGACGATCTCGACGGGCTTGGCGCCGGGCACGGTCATCAGCGCGGCGGGCATGTTGTGCCCGATCGCCTCGAACAGGTTCTTCCTCGGGGTCAGCGGATACCGCGCGTACAGGCCGCTGCCCCCGGCGCTCCACTCCGGCTCCAGCACCTGGTACGGCATGATCTTCTCCAGCCCGGCCGCCTCCAGCTTCTCGACCATCCCCGGTGTCAGCTCCTGGGTGCTGAGCACATCCGGGTTCAGCCGCCGGACCAGATCCATCACGGCGCCGGGTTCGGCGTGCCCGAACAGCGTGTTGAGCGTCAGCACCCGCAGGGGCGTCCCCGTCACGGCCTCCCCGGAGCGGAAGGCCCTGGGGAGCACGCTGAGGCCGAGCGCCGCGGCGGTGACCAGCGCCACGGCCGTCACCGTCCGGTTGCGGGTCAGCGCGGACAGCAGCACCGGCACGAGCGAGGCCGCGGCCACGTACGGGGTACCGGTCATGAGCTGGGTGGTCAGCGAGTCGCGTTCGAGCCCGGCCACCCGGGCCACCGCCCAGGCGGCGAACGGGGTCACCGCGGCCCAGGCGAGGCTTCTGGGAATCCTCCAGCGGCGTCGCCGCGCCGGCGGCACGATGGTGCCTCCGACGCCTCCGACGCCCCTGTCAGCCACGATGTCCACACTCACAGTGCCCCGATCCGCTCCGTACAGCCTGATGAGGACGAAGATATCCGGGGAAAGGTGAGACAAGCGTAAAACGGTCCAATGCCCTCGGCGCATGCCCCGAACGGCCCGGAACCGGTCGCCGAGCCGCACGAGGCCGAGCGTCCGGTCACGTGGAGCGCAGGACCTCGCGGGCGCGGCGGGCCAGGCGGCGGGTCGCCTCGTCGGAGAGCTCGGGGATCTCCTCCACCGGGAACCAGCGTAGGTCGAGCGACTCGGCGCTGATCACGGCCTCCACGTCGGCGGGGGCGACGGCGCCGTACTCGACGTCGAGATGGCTGCTGTGCGGCGGGTGGCACCAGACCAGGTGCCGGTCGAGCGCGAGCGGGCCCGGCAGCAGCCGCAGTCCCGCGATACCGGACTCCTCGGTGGCCTCACGCAGCGCCACCGCCTCCAGGGAGGCGTCGCCGCGCTCGCAGTGCCCTCCCATGGGCAGCCACATCCCGGCCTTGGGATGCAGCGTCAGCAGCACCCGCTCGCCGTCGTGGGAGAGCACCGCGGTCGTGGCCGTCAGGTGGCCCGGGACGCACTCGCGCCACATGGCGTCGTCATGGGCGTGGAGGTGCTCCAGGAACTCCTTGCGGAGGATCTCCTCCTCCGCCGTGGGTGCGGTCCACCCCGTGAGCACCTCCTTCGCGTCGGCGCGCAGGCTCACACGCCGCCGTCCCGGCCGTCGTCGTCCTTGCGGCCCTTCCCATCGTCGTCGCCGTCCTCGCCCGGGGCGGCCGGAGGCTCCTGCCGCAGGCTCCCCTCCAGGGACGACAGGTCGAGCTCGGGCTCGCCCCGTACGAACCTCTCGGGGTTGTCGAGGTCGTCGGCGGTGGGCATCAGGTCGGGGTGGCTCCAGACCGCGTCGCGGCCGTCGACGCCCCGATCGGCCTCCAGGGCCTGCCACAGGGCGGCGGCCTCGCGCAGGCGGCGGGGCCTGAGTTCGAGGCCGACGAGCGTGGCGAAGGTCTGCTCGGCGGGGCCGCCGGTCGCCCTGCGGCGCCGTACGGTCTCCGACAGCGCGGTCGCCGAGGGGAGTTTGCCGTCCGCGGCGCCGTCCACGACGGTGCCGACCCAGCCCTCGACAAGGGCGAGCATGGTCTCCAGCCGGGACAGGGCGGCCTTCTGCCGCTCGGTCTCCTCGGGCTTGAGCAGGTTGCCGCCGCTCAGCGCCTGCTGGAGCTGCTCGGGGTTGTTGATGTCGAGCCCGCGGAGCTGCTCCTCCAGCGCGGAGGCGTCCACCGTGATGCCCTTGGCGTACTCCTCCACGGCTCCGAGCAGGTGCGCGCGCAGCCACGGCACGTGCTGGAACAGCCGGTGGTGGGCCGCCTCGCGCAGGGCGAGATAGAGGCGGATCTCCTCGGCGGGGGTCTCCAGACCCTGGCTGAACGCCGCGACGCCGCCGGGCAGCAGGGCGGCGTTGTCCGACAGCGGCAGGCCGATGTCGGTGGAGCCGATCACTTCGAGGGCGAGCGAGCCGACGGCCTGGCCGATCTGCTGGCCGACCATCATGCCGCCCATCTGCTTCATCATCCCCATCAGCGGCCCGGCCATGGCCTGTGCCTCCGGGGGCAGACCGGTGGCACTGAGCGTGCCGCTCATGGTCTCGACCATGCGGGCGGCGATCGGGTCACAGAGTTTCTGCCAGACCGGGACGGTCTTCTCGATCCACTCGGAACGGCTCCACGCCTGGGGGTTGCTCACCCCGCTCGGCAGGGAGGTCGCCTCGTTGAGCCATAGATCGGCCAGATTCAGGGCGTCGACGATCTGGCGCCGCTCGCCCTCCATGACACTCGGATCGCCCTCGGCGACCACGACGTGCCGTGCGATGTTCTTCGCCATGTCCCAGTTGACGGGACCTGAGGTCGGCGGAGCGGAGAGCATGTCGGCGAACTGGCGCATTGCCGCTGCGATCTGCTCCGGGTTGCCGAACATGGCGAACGGATTCTCGTTGGGGTCGTTTTCCCGACCTGGCAAGTCAGTCACCGCTCTACCTCGTGCAGGATGGAGGAGTCCACATCCGCCACGTTATCCGTCGCATGGCGGGTCAGTGCAAAGTGAGGACCTGGTGCCTACCTCGAAACGCTCCCGGCCCCCCGTCGTCGCCGTCACCGGCGCCGCCTCGGGCCTAGGCCGTGCCTTCCTCGCGAAGGTCGCCTCGTCTGCGGATTTCCGCAGGGTCGTGGCCATCGACGAGCAGCGTGGCGATGTTCCCGACGTCACCTGGCGGGTCCTCGATGTCCGAGATCCGCTCTTGGCGAACCGCATATCTGATATCGACGTGCTCGTGCATCTGGCGGCCGACTACGCGCTCGACGTCAACCCTGCGGAGCGGCGCGCCTACAATCTGCGAGCGGCCCAGACGGTGCTCACCGCCAGCGCCGCCGCACGGGTGCGGCGGGTCGTGCTGGTCACCAGCGCCATGGTGTACGGCGCCGTTCCCGAGAATCCCGTCCCGCTGCCGGAGGGATCGGCGGTGGCCGCCGAGCCCGACACGGGCATGGTCGGCGACCACCTGGAGATCGAGGCGCTGGCCCGGCGCTCCCTGCGCAGCCATCCCGGTCTCGGCGTGACCGTGGTCCGGCCCGCCGCGGTGGTCGGTCCCGGCGTCGACAGCGTGGTGACCCGGCACTTCGAGGCGCCCAGGCTGCTGACCGTCAAGGGCTGCAGCCCCCGCTGGCAGTTCTGCCACGTGGACGATCTCGTCTCGGCGCTTGAGATGGCGGCGCTGGGCACGGTCTCGGGGGTGGTGGCCGTGGGCGGCGACGGCTGGCTGGAGCAGGAGCAGGTGGAGGAGATCTCCGGACTGCGCCGGCTGGAGCTGCCCGCCGGGCTGACCTTCGGGACCGCCCAGCGCCTGCACCGCCTCGGCGTCACCCCGGCCCCGGCCACCGACCTGCACTACGTCGTCTACCCCTGGGTGGTCGACTGCACCGCGCTGCGCGAGGCCGGATGGAAGCCCCAGTGGAGCAACGAGGCCGCGTTCGAGCAGCTCCTGGAGTTGCGTGAGGGCAAGCACGCCGTCGTGGGCCGCCGCCTGTCCGGCAAGGAGGCCACACTCACCGCGGCCGGCGCCACCGTCGCCGTCCTCGGCACCGCGGCGATCGTCCGTGCCGCCCGCAAGAAGCGCCGCCCCTGACGTCCGCGCGGGACGAACGTTCCGCGATTGGAGTACCGGTTCGTATGAGTTCGTATGGACCGTACGAGTTCGTACGGTCTCGCATCGTCACGTGGGCGTGAAGGACGAGGGGGCGGGGCGACTCGGACGCCTGTCCCCGAGGGGGTGCGCGGCCGGACGCCGTTTTTCCCGGGCGGTACGCTTTGCGGCGTGGATGTCATCCGGTTGCTCGATATTCGCGACAGCGCGCTCTCCGTCGACGAGGTGCTCGCCGCCGTCGGCGACCACGCCGCGGGCGGCACGACCCTCTTCGTCGGCACGGTACGCGAGCAGGATCACGGAAAGCCGGTCACGAGCCTGTCCTACTCGGCGCACCCGAGCGCCGTGGACGAGCTCCGCCGGGTGGCGGAGAAGATCGCCACGGACTTTCCCGTGACCGCCCTGGCCGCCGTCCACCGGGTCGGCGACCTCGAACTCGGCGACATCGCGGTCGTCGTGGCGGTCGCCGCGCCGCACCGGGGTGAGGCGTTCGAGGCCTCCCGCAGGCTGATCGACGACCTCAAGAGCCAGGTTCCCATCTGGAAGAACCAGCTTTTCACCGACGGCTCCTCCGAGTGGGTCGGGGCCTGCGAGTGAGCCCGGCCGGCGGGTGCGCGGCCGTCGGCGCGGCGGCGTCGGGGTGCGGTTTCATGACCTGTCGTACGGCATAGGCTTTGTCCATGTCCCGACGAGCGCTGACTCTCATGGTGGCGGGCTTCCTCACGCTCATGCTCGCGCTGGTCGGCGCCGTGCTGCCGGTGCCGTACGTCGTGCTGAGCCCCGGGCCGACCGAGAACACGATCGGCGACGTCGACGGCAAGCCGGTGATCAGCGTCGAAGGGCGCCAGACGTATCCGACGGAAGGCAAGCTCAGCCTCGTCACCGTCGCCTACCAGGGCGGGCCCGGCACCAGGATCGACCTTTTCAGCGCGCTCAGGGGGTGGATCGATCCCACCATCGCGGTCGTGCCCGAGGAGACGATCTTCCCTCCGACGACCACCGCGAAGGAGGTCGAGCAGCAGAACACCCAGGAGATGACCAACTCCCAGGACGACGCGACCGCGGCGGCGCTGACGGAGTTGAAGATCCCCTACAGCTCGGTCGTGACCGTGGCCTCCACCGAGAAGGGCCTGCCGGCCGACGGGAAGTTCAAGGTCGGAGACGAGATCGTCTCGGTGGACGGCACGCCCGTGTCCGACCGCGAGACCGTCTCCGCCTCCGTCCGCAGGCACAAGCCGGGCGAGCAGGTCAGTTTCATCGTCAAGCGGGGCGCCCAGAGCGTGACCGTCGCCGTCCCGACCGCCGCGGGCAAGGACGGCAACCCCATCGTGGGCATCACCATGCGGATCGGCTACAAGTTCCCCTTCCAGGTCAAGATCAACGTCGGTGACGTCGGCGGGCCGAGCGCGGGGATGATCTTCTCCCTGGGCATCGTCGACAAGCTCACCCCCGGGGCGCTGACCGGCGGCAGGTCCATCGCCGGGACCGGGACGATCACCCCTGAGGGCCAGGTCGGCCCGATCGGCGGCATCCAGCAGAAGATGGTCGGCGCCAGGAAGGCGGGGGCGACGGTCTTCCTCACCCCCGCGGAAAACTGCGCCGAGGCGGTCAAGGCGATCCCGGCCGGCCTCAGGCTGGTCAAGGTCTCGACCCTGCACGAGGCCGTCCAGGCGGTCGACGCGCTCCGCACCGGCTCGGGTTCCGTGCCGAGCTGCCCGGCCGGCTGACCCCGGAACCCGGAACCCGGAACCGCACGGGAAGAGAAGCCCGGAAAGCGGGACGCCACGCCCGATCCACAAAAAGATCAGGTTTTCCGGTCCCGGACCTCGTCGCGGGGCACTCATCAGGCCTCTCGTACGTTGGACCTGTGGACCCGAGACCAGCGGGCGTTGTGGCCGGACCGTGCCCGAAAGGCTGACCGCGACCCAACTCCCGCCGGTGTAGGTTGCCAGACACGGACCGTGCTCTTACGACAAGGGGTTGGCCTTGAGCTTCCGGACCCCCGGAGCCGGCAGGGCAATGCGCTTGCCCCGCCGGCCACGACTGCTAGTTCCCGTCGCGATCGCGCTGGTCGCGATAATCGCGTTGTTCTTCCTCTTTGCCAGTATTTTCACCGATTACCTCTGGTACGACTCGGTCGATTACACGGCCGTCTTCTCCGGCGTGGTCGTCACGCAGATCCTGCTCTTCATCGTCGGCGCGCTGCTGATGGTGGGCATCGTCGGCGGCAACATGCTGATGGCGTACCGGATGCGGCCGATGTTCGGCCCGGGGATGTTCGGCGGCGCCAGCGGCGCCGACCGGTACCGGATGGCCCTCGACCCGCACCGCAAGCTGATCTTCCTGATCGGCGTGGCGGTGCTCGGCCTGTTCTCGGGATCGTCCTTCTCCGGTCAGTGGAAGACCTGGCTGGAATTCGTCAACGCGACGCCGTTCGGCGAGGTCGACCCGCAGTTCAAGATCGACATCTCCTTCTTCATGTTCACCTATCCGTTCATCCGGATGGTGCTGAACTTCCTGTTCGTCGCGGTGGTGCTCTCCGCCCTGCTGGCGGCGATCGTGCACTACCTGTACGGCGGGTTCCGGCTCCAGTCACCCGGCGTGCACGCATCGCGCGGCGCCCGGGCGCATCTGTCGGTGCTGCTCGGCGTCTTCGTGCTGCTGAAGGCGATCGCCTACTGGGTCGACCGGTACGGGCTGGTCTTCTCCGACCGGGGATTCCGGCACGGAGCCTCGTACACCGACGTCAACGCGGTGCTTCCCGCCAAGAGCATCCTGGCGGTCATCGCCCTGATCTGCGCGGTCCTGTTCTTCGCCGGGGTCGTGCGATCCGGCGGAATGCTGCCCGGCGTCGGCTTCGGGCTCCTGGTGCTCTCGGCCATCCTGATCGGCGGGGTCTACCCGGCCCTGGTCGAGCAGTTCCAGGTCAAGCCGAACCAGCAGGGCAAGGAGCAGGAGTACATCAAGCGCAACATCGACGCGACCCGAAAAGCCTACGGCGTCGACAAAGCCGAAGTGATCGACTACACGGCTCAGGGCGACCCGGCCAAGGTCAACGTCACCGCCGACAGTTCCATCTCCGGCGTGCGCCTGCTCGACCCGAGCCTGGTGGCCAAGACCTACCAGCAGAAGCAGCGGATCCGCGGTTACTACGACTTCCACGAGCCGCTCGACGTCGACCGCTACCCCGACGCCAACGGCACGCTGCGCGACACCGTCGTGGCCGTTCGAGAGCTCACGGGACCGCCGGCGGAGCAGAACAACTGGATCAACCGGCACCTCGTCTACACCCACGGCAACGGTTTCGTGGCCGCGCCCGGCAACGAGGTCGACTCCGAGGGCCTGCCCAACTTCGACGCCAAGGACATGCCGGTCACCGGCGCCCTGGTGGACCGGACGAA
This sequence comes from Streptosporangium sp. NPDC023825, assembly GCF_040639575.1. Taxonomy (NCBI): domain Bacteria; kingdom Bacillati; phylum Actinomycetota; class Actinomycetes; order Streptosporangiales; family Streptosporangiaceae; genus Streptosporangium; species Streptosporangium sp. NPDC023825. The sequence goes on from NZ_JBFAAE010000007.1 coordinate 242,335, forward strand.
GCTCAAGGAGTCGCGGATCTACTTCGGCGAGGCGCCCGGCTCGACCGAGTACGTCGTCGTCGGCGGCACCGGCCAGCAGAAGCAGGAGCTCGACTACCCCGAGAGCGGCGGCACCGGCCAGAAGAACACCACCTACGACGGCAAGGGCGGGGTCCCGGTCGGGTCCTTCCTCAACCGGATGCTCTACGCCGCCAAGTACGGCGAGATCAACCTGCTGCTGTCGGGTGACGTCAACGCGAACTCCAAGATCCTCTACGAGCGCAACCCGCAGGCGCGGATCGCCAAGGTGGCGCCGTTCCTGAGCCTGGACGACAACCCCTACCCGGCCATCGTCGGCGGCAGGGTGGTCTGGCTCGCCGACGCGTACACCACGTCCAACGCCTACCCGTACTCCCAGAGCAAGAGCCTGGAGGCGATGACGCGCGACACCATCACCGACCCGCGCCTGGTGGTCCCGCAGCCGCGCGACCAGATCAACTACATGCGTAACTCGGTGAAGGCCGTGGTGGACGCCTACGACGGCACCGTCAGCCTGTACGCCTGGGACGAGAAGGACCCCATCCTGCAGACCTGGCGCAAGGCCTTTCCCGGCGTCATCAAGCCGCAGACGGAGATGTCGACCGAGCTCAAGCAGCACCTCCGCTACCCGGAGGCGCTGTTCAAGGTCCAGCGTGACGTGCTCTCCCAGTACCACATCTCCGATCCGAACGCCTTCTACAGCGGCCAGGACTTCTGGAACGTCCCGAACGACCCGTCGTCGGGCGAGCGCGACATCAAGCAGCCGCCGTACTACCTGTCGGTCAAGATGCCGAAGACCGCGGCGCCGTCGTTCTCGCTGACCACCACGTTCGTGCCGCGCCAGGGGCCCAACCTGGCCGCGTTCATGGCCGTGGACGCCACCCCGGGAGCCGACTACGGGAAGCTGCGCATCCTGCGCATGCCGTCCAACACCACGATCCCCGGGCCCGGCCAGGTACAGAACAACTTCCAGAACAAGTTCTCCGGCGAGCTCAACCTGCTCGGACTCGGCCAGGCGAAGGTCCGCTACGGCAACCTGCTGACCCTGCCGTTCGCCGACGGCCTGGTCTACGTCGAACCGGTCTACGTGGAGATCGCGGCCGCCTCCGGCCAGGAGCCGTACCCGATCCTCCGCCGTGTCCTGGTGGCCTACGGCAGCAAGGTCGGTTCGGCCGACACGCTCAAGGGCGCGCTGGAGCAGGTCTTCGGCGGCGGCACCCAGGCGGCGCCACAGGAGGAGGCCAAGCCGGGCGAGGCAAAGCCGGCGGAGGAGGCCAAGCCCGCCACCGCGCTGGCCCAGGCCATCGACGAGGCACAGGCGGCGTACGACAAGGCGCAGAAGGCCCTCCAGGAGACCCCGCCGGACTGGGTCGACTACGGCAACGCCCAGAAGGAGCTCCAGGCGGCGCTGTCGAAGCTGAAGGGCACCGAGGCGACGACGGGCGCCACCCCCACCCCGTCGCCCTCGCCGACGGGAACCCCGGCACCGTCGGCGACACCGTCCGCCACACCGGTCCCGTCGGTCACACCGAGTCCCTAGGAGACACCTGAGGGCCCAGCGCTATTCGATTCGCGTCCACCACCAAAGCCGGGTATGGTTAAGACATACACCGACGCGGGGTGGAGCAGCTCGGTAGCTCGCTGGGCTCATAACCCAGAGGTCGCAGGTTCAAATCCTGTCCCCGCTACAAGAGAAGGCCCCGGTCGCCGGAAACGGCGACCGGGGCCTTTGTGTTGTCGCTTCTTCCCGGAAAGACCGGTTCTTCCCTCAAAAGGGCTCTCCGTCGAAAACCCGCTTCCGGCGAAGACCGGACGCATGTCTCGTGAAACTTGCCCGCACCGGTGGGTATGCGAATCCACGACACGATCCCCATCCGAGGTCGTCCCGGCCTCGCGGCGCTCGTCATCGGTCCTGCAGAGGGGTGGAAGGGGGCGGACCTCCGGGCCGCGTTCCCGGCTTCACGGAGGCACTGAGCCCGCACCGCACGGGTGCCCCGCCCGTCTGCCCCTCCCGTCCACCTGCTCGGGCTCATCCGGTCGGTGGCCGCGGCGCCGCTCTGGCGCCCCGGCCGCTGCTCGGCCGGCGCCGCCCTCTCCATCGATGGTCTCGTGCTCGGTGGTTTCGCGCAGTCGACGACCGGTGGCGCGGACATCACCGTCATTCGCGTGCCTGGGGCACTCGGGCTCGTCGCCCGCGCCGTGGCCCCGCTGACCTGGGCGATCATCCCGCGGTCCGAGCTCTCGCGGACGGGACGGCGCGGGGCACGCCACCCCGCGTTCCCGCACCGATTTGCAGCCGGAGGGGGATTCCGGATATTGTTCAAACACACACCGACGCGGGGTGGAGCAGCTCGGTAGCTCGCTGGGCTCATAACCCAGAGGTCGCAGGTTCAAATCCTGTCCCCGCTACCAAACGAAAGGCCCTGATCTTCAAGATCAGGGCCTTTCGCATTTCCGGCAGCCGGAACACGCTTTTCTGCGCCGGGGCATCACACCGCCGTAAGCGCGGCGGGCGAGAGGTACTCCGAAAGAGGCCGAGTCCGAGAGGTAACGTGCCGCTGTGGCCGAAACGTCCGAACCTGTCCTGCGCTGGCGCGTGCGCCGCGACCTCCTCATCATGAAGATCGTCGCCGCGCTCGCCTTCGCGGTGCTCACGGTGTCGACCCTCGGCGACCTTCGAGGCGCGATCCTGGCGGGTGTCGCGTCCGCGGTCCTGGCGGTCCTGGCGGTGCGCGACGTCCTCGCTCCGGTACGGCTGACCGCCGACGGAGAGGGCCTCGTCGTGGTGAAGGGCTTCGCCGGATCCGAACGGGTGCCGTGGAGATCCGTCGAACGCATCCGGGTGGACACGCGGACCCGCTTCACCTCGCGCACGGAACTCCTGGAGATCGACACGGGGGAGGGCATTCACCTCCTCAGCCGATTCGACCTGGGGGTGCCGTGCCGGGAGGTGGCCGACGAACTCCGCTCGTTCCGGACGGGTTCGTAGCCTCTCCGGGCTCCACCGGACCGGCCGAAGGGCCGGGCTCCCGCGGGCCGTCACCGGCCATGCCTTCGGGGCACCGCCACGGGCCGGGACCCGGCGCCGGTCGGCGGCCGCCGGGGCTCGGCCCGCGATGACGTTCGTCAGGCTCGCACCCTCACCCGGCGATGTCTCGGGACGAAACTGGGCTTGGTACGGCGTATCAGCAGACTCGCCTTGTAGAGAGCCCAGCAGGTGAGGAAGGTCCCGAAGGAGACCTGCCCGATCCACGTCCACGCCGGGGTCTCGACGGCCGCGAACATCACTACACCGGTCCAGACAAAGCCGAAGACGCCCACGAGGGTCGCCGCAGCCCAATTCAGCCCTCGCTGCAACATGCCTGGAGTCTTACAGATCTTGGTTCAAGGCCAGGTCAATGACGCGGAACGCCTCATCGTGGGAGGCTACGGCTTGTGCCGGCACACCTCCGCGCGCGAGACCCGCCGGTGCCCATCGGGGTGGCCCCGAGAGGGGTCTCCTCGAGGCAGGCCAGCAACGCCGCCGCGGTATGAGCGTCGGCGAGGATCCGGTTCACCTCGTCCTCGGATGTCGGGAGCTGGCCACGCTTGGCGAGCTCGTCGGTGAGGAAGGTCAACGGCTCCGGATAGCCGGCCGCCTCCGCGGCGACCGTCGCCCGAGCCGCGGTGAGGAGACGCAGATAGTAGGCGCGGAGGGTCGCCTCTCTCATACGTGCGTCTTCAAGGTCGTTCAGCAGAGACCTGGCAACCCTCAGTAGGTCACCTGGATGGTCGGCCTCCGCGTTGATGTGCGCGCGGATGTCGTCGAACTCCGAGCGGGTCATGGTGCTCACCTCCACGGCGGAGTCAGGATCCTGACCCTCGCGCCTACTTCGTATCCAGAGTCGATTGCGAATGGCTTGACGTCTGGTTGCGCGCTTCGACTTCCTATGACTGTTTGGGACGCGCGAGTCTCCGGGATGGTTGGCAAGTTGTCTCTGTGACGTGAGAGTCCTGGTAGTGTTCTTTCCGCAGGGCAACGAAGTCCCAGGTTTAAACCTCCTGAGGCGGACGAATTGCCCAGCAAAACCCTCTCTGATCCCGGCAAATCGGGCGTGTCCGCACGATTGGACAACGACCGGATGTTGGAGTAAGTTAGAGGGGTTGCCCTGGAAACGGGGCAGTCGCAATCCTAGCGGGTTCGGCGGGATCGAGTCGAGAGTCGGAAATCCGACAGTTTGACACGAAACCGGCACTCCTGATAAGATAGTGACACGAAATGGAACGCCCCGGAGTTGTGGCCGGACCGCTTGGTCGGGTCAGGGCGATGGTGTACGCGTCCGTTTCTTGAGAACTCAACAGTGTGTTAAAAGCCAGTGCATGAAGCACAATCCCGTCCAACCCA